>JAKAVX010000363.1 GCA_021827465.1 Deltaproteobacteria bacterium
CCCTGCGCCCGCGGCCGAACGAAACGAACCCGCGCGAGTGGTCGAGGCCGACCTTGCCGCAACCGAAGCCCGGCTTTCGAGCCTGCTCGATTCCAACGAGCGCCTTATCGCCGAAATCTGCCATTACTTGATCGACGGCGGCGGAAAACGCCTGCGTCCCACCTTCATCCTGCTCGTCTACCGGGCCTGCGGTGGCACCGACGAAAAGATCGACGACGCGATCGACGCCGCTATCGCGCTTGAACTGATCCATTCGGCGACCCTTCTCCATGACGATATCGTCGATGGCGGGATGCTCCGCCGGGGCAAGCCGTCCGCATTTGCCCGCTACGGTGCGGGCGCGACGCTTATCGCCGGCGATTACCTGTTCTGCCGCGCGTTCGAACTCTGCGGTCGCTTCGAGGAGCATCTGGTGCGCACGGCGGCGCAGGCCTGTATCCAATTGACCGAAGGCGAAGTGATGGAGGGCCGCTTCCGTCATAGCACGGCCGCCAACCTTGCCGATTACGTCACGGTTATCACCCGCAAGACCGCATCGCTGTTCTCGGCCGGCGGCCGGGTCGCCTCAGATTTGGCCGGCGCCAGCCGCTCGACTATCGAGGCGATGTGGCGACTCGGCAATGCGGTCGGTCTTGCCTTCCAAATGATCGACGACATCCTCGACATCATGGGACCCGAAGAGAAAATCGGAAAGCCCGTCGGCTCCGACCTGCGCGCCGGAATTCCGTCGCTGCCCGTGGTGCTGGGAATCACGCGAAACCCCGAATTACGAACGATTTTCCGCAACGGATGGCATCTCGACGGCGCCACCTTCGACCGCGCGCTCGAGATGCTCCGCGCGCCCGAAGTGGTCGCGGAGTCGCGCGCGATGGCGGCCGAGCAGGTCCGGATGGCGCGCGAACTGCTCGCCGGCCTGAAGCCGTCCGCCTATCGCGACAGCTTGGGACTGCTTATCGACGAGCAGGTCCATCGCGAAGTCTGACCGCCCGCGAAACCGCCCGTCTTTATTCCTCCGTCCCCGTTGCCGGGGATCTTTTTGTTCCTTCGAGGCGAAGCTCGGGCGCATACGTCCCCCGTGTCAGCTTCGATGCACTCCAGTTGCATCAGTGTCACCGCCAGACCCATCCAAGCTGCTCCTGCATGTAGCTGGGCGACCCAATTCCAGCGAATTAGTCAGGACGAATCGATGCGTGTCCCAAGGCACGGTTGATGCACGAGTACCATTGGATGCCTTTTCGCCGAAATTGGCTCTTCCCGGCGAAGGCAGACTGGCGGCGCGCCGGGATCATCTGTTTCGTGGCGGCTATAACATTGGCCGGATGCTCCGATGCGTCCCGCAATTACCAGTCACGTCCCTTCTTCCTGCCTGAAAAGGACGTGATGACCCACGGCCGCAAGACCTGGTTCGACAACCTGTTGGAAACCGACCCGGGCCACGTTCGCTACGTCGTCTCCCACGCCTACCAGGCGCATCCCCCGCGCCGAGTCGCCGTGCTGCCGTTCTGTAACCAGGTAAGCGGCAACTACATGCTCGATGGCGTCGCGCTGACCCGGCGCAACAAGCTCGAGCGCGACGAATGGGCCTGGACCAACGCCAATCGCCTCAGGCGCGAGGTCGCCGGCTCGCTCGCCGCGCGCGAATTCGCGATTGTTCCGATTCCGGTGGTCGATGCGGTGCTCGGCTATCGCGGGGTCAACACTTGCCGCAAGCTCAAGGCGGTTTCTCCCGAGGAACTCGGCCGATGGCTCGACGCGGACACCGTAGTCTATGGCGAAGTGCTGGACTACAACGCCTTCTACTACTTTCTCGCTGCAGGATGGCGTATCGGCGCGAAAATCCGGGTAGTCTCGACCCGCGACGGCCACAACTTCTTTTCCGCCCGCGACACGCGTTACGCCGTCGATTTGCGTCCCGCCTTCGATCCGCTGGATATCCTGCTGAATTCGGCGACGACCACGACTTCGTTGCGCGACGTGGAATTGGCGCGCGCCGAATGGGAAGTCGTGCGCGAGATTATGCTGCGCCTGCCGATCGCGAAGAATAATGTCTCGCAGCTCCGCGAGGCCGCCGTATACGAGCAGCGCGCGATGGACTCCGACGAAACCGACGCATCGCCGCTACCTGTTCCGCCGGCACAACTGAACGTCTCGCGCTCGGGATTTTACCAGGACGATTCCTACCCGCCCGCAACGCTCTCACCCACGACGCTCGAAGCCCTCCCGACGACCCGCTGAGCCGAGTGGATCAAGGCACTTGTCCTGCGCTCGGCGGCGAGCAATTTTCGTCTATCGGAGTCGGAACTGAGCCTAGTTGCGATTCCTCCCCTTGCCATCAAAGACCCGTTGCGCATAAAACACTTCTGCAGAAGCCCTTGGTTGCAGATATGACAGACTGTGCCTGCCCGGAGGCCTCAAAACGGCAATCGCAGTTGAGGGCAAATTGGGCGATGACTCCAAAATATGTCGTGGCGGGAGTCGTGATGTGCCTGTGTCTCGCATCCCCAACCTTGGCGGACGAAGCTCAGAACCAGCCTGCGCGGCAGTCGATAAATTCAGCTGCGAAAAGCTCCGCTGAGCAGCCTGCGGATTTCAACCGGAAGATTTTCTACAAGAACAAGGTGGAGGCCTCTCTCGAGACCGGATTCCTCCCGTTCAATACGCCTCTGATTCTGGAGCCGATCCTCGGCCTCGCTTTCAATCGCAATCGTAGTGTGCCCAACTACGAATTGGTGCCGATCTCCTCGATGATACGGTGGCAACTGTACAATCCGCAGGGGCCGTGGCTGCTGCGGGGTAATACGGAATTCGACTTCGGGGCCGAGTACTGCGCGATCACACGGGGTCCCGAATCATTGTACAATTGTACACAGGACCCCAAATCGGATTTCGCTACAACTTTATCCAGCCCGACTTGAGAGTGGTGCCCTACCTGGAACTGCGCGGGGGTCTCGGGTACACCGATGCGCAGGGACCGAATGAGGTGGCGCATGGAGAGCTGGATGTCGGACAGGGTCAGGATTTCACCTTCACCTTCTCGATGGGGAGCGGGCTGCGTTACGATTTCAACGAACGGTACAGCGCCTCGTTGGAGATCCTGTTCAAGCACATATCGAACGCCTATCTCTCGGAGCCAAAGTACTACAACCACGGCATCAACGTGGTAGGCGGATTGATGGGGTTCAACATTGCGCTCAATGGATTGGTGCCGTTTCTCGCCTCATCACCGCGTTAAAGCCGATCAACCCTGCTAACGCAGCTCGATGATCGAACCTGACCTACCCCTTATCCTCTTAACCCGGTTTCTTCTTGACATAGAGGCGAAAAAAGAGCGAAAACTGATGTGTGGCTGCTGTCCCCATATCCGTGCCACTAGGCTCTCTCGTTCCTTCCAAGGCCGGGTCGCGAAGCCTCGCAAGGCCCGCCGATCGGCCGCCCGCGCATCTTGCCGAGCATCCACAACCTATTGAATTTGCAGGCATTTTCAAAGGACGTGAGCTTACTCGCAAGGACCATCGGCTCGCCTCCGATCTTGCCCCGCTCGACTCTGTCCTGGGCGGCGGTATCGCCCGCGGCCGAATCAGCGAAATCGTCGGTCCCGCCAGCTCCGGCAAGACCGCTATCGCCGCCGCCTTCGCCGCTGCCGCATCCCGCCGCAGTGAGGTCGCCGCATGGATCGACCTTCCCGGCGCCTTCGATCCCTTAAGCGTCGAGGCCGCCGGCGCCGACTTGAACCGAATTCTATGGGCGAGCCTCGGCGGACGCGCCGGCCGTATCCGCTCCAGCGATCTTCCCTCCGCCGTCTTCGACGCCGCCGAATCCGATCGCCATGAGCATAACTTCGTCCCCCGACGCCGCCACGCCGCTTCGCCGTGGAACTCCGCGCTCAAGGCCGCCGAGATGGTCCTCGAAGCCGGAGGATTCGGCCTCGTCGTAATCGATCTCGGCGCGATGCGTTACGCGCTTTCCGACAGCGCCGCGCTTCGGCTCGCCCGCGCGGCCGAGCGAAACGGTGTGGCAGTGCTGGTAATCGCGGAGCGCCGGATGTGCGGCACGTTCGCCGCACTCACCCTGAGTCTCGGACGCCTCGGCGCGCGTTTCAGCCGCCTTGCGCCCGGCGCGCCCGCGCTTTTCGACGGCCTTGCGCTCGAAGCCCGCGTCACGCGCAACAAGCTCGGCGTGCTCGGCTATCGCGCGGAACTC
>JAKAVX010000364.1:0-410 GCA_021827465.1 Deltaproteobacteria bacterium
CGACCTGGAGATGGCCATCGCCGGTCGCGTCGGCGATAACCATATGGACCGAGTTGGTTCCGAGATCGATCGCGGCAAGCCGCATGTTTATGAGGTTAGCCCCACTTGGCCTCGATGTCAGTACGCAGTCGTCGATTGCTTCAAAGTGGACGCCGCTGGCGTAGTATGGGGCGTTATCGGGGCGGATTCGTGCCGACCTGCGGGCTTCGGATCAAGAGCAAGTGGAATCCCGATGTCGGAGTGTGGCAAATTCTCGCCTCGGAGACGCACTTGCGTGCAAAATGGGGATGGTTTCATTCGATTACATTTATTGGCTTCTTGCCTTCGGTATGCTCGCCGCAGTGTCCACCTTGCTGACGCGCCCCGGCGCTCAGGCTGCGGCGCGTTGAGAAAGCTGTGATGGAAGCCCA
>JAKAVX010000364.1:420-4188 GCA_021827465.1 Deltaproteobacteria bacterium
CGTCACGAACCCGAGCCGGGTGCCTACAAGTGGCTGATCGCGGTCGCCGTGATGCTCGGGACGACGCTCGAGGTCCTCGACACCTCGATAATCAACGTCGCCCTTCCGCACATGCAGGGCACCTTTTCTGCAAGCATCGACGAGATCGCATGGGTGTTGACCAGCTACCTGGTCGCCAACGGAATCATGATTCCGATGACCGGATGGATCTCCTCGCGCTTCGGCCGCAAGCGCTATTTCCTTACTTCGGTCGCCATATTCGTGGCCGCTTCGGGACTGTGCGGGGCGGCGCGCTCCCTCGACCAGATGGTCGTCTTCCGGCTTATCCAGGGCGCGGCGGGCGCCGCGATGGTGCCGTCGTCGCAGGCGATCCTGATGGAGACGTTTCCGCCCAACGAGCAGCAGCTTGCGATGGCGACGTGGGGGATGGGCCTGATGGTCGCGCCGATCATGGGGCCGACGCTCGGCGGATACATCACCGACAACTGGAACTGGCGCTGGAACTTCTACATCAACCTGCCGATCGGGCTGGCCGCCTTCCTGATGGTTTCGGCCTTCGTCCACGACCCCGCCTACCTGCGCCAGCGCCGCGTCACCGGGGGCAAGGTCGATTACCTCGGTATCGGATGTCTCACCCTTGGCCTTGGCCTGATGCAGATCGTGCTCGACCGTGGGCAACGCGCCGATTGGTTTGCGTCGCCGTGGGTGGTTTACGCAACTGCGGCGTCGATAATTTTCATCGTTGCACTCGTGATAAACGAACTGCGCTTCTCCGACCCGATCATGGATCTGCGCATCTTCGCAATCCGCGCCTTCAACGTTTCGGTCTCGCTCGTGGTTGCGATGAGTTTCTCGCTGTACGGCACCGGTCTTCTCAACCCGATCTTCCTGCAGGAACTGATGGGCTATGACGCGTGGAAAGCCGGGCTGGTCCTTGCACCGCGCGGATTTGGCACGATGGCCTCGATGATGCTGGTCGGGCAACTTGCCCGCCTGCGTTACGACACGCGGCCGCTGGTCGGCCTCGGCTTCGTTCTGATGGCCGTCGGCCTGTGGACGATGTCGAGGTGGAATCTGCAGGTCGCGATGTGGAACGTGCTATGGCCGAGTTTCGTTATGGGCATCGGGATGGGGATGATTTTCCCAACCCTTTCGGCGAGCACGCTCTCATGCGTCAAGCGCGAGAGGATGGGTTACGCGGCGAGCCTGTACAACATGATGCGCAACACGGGCGCAGCCGTCGGCATCTCCTACATCACGACCGTTCTCGTTAACCATGAGCAGATTCACCAGTCGCATCTCGTCGAGCATTTCTCGGTCTTCGACGCATGGCGAATGAGCAACGCCGCGCCTCGCGTCCCGGGCGCGCAGCGTTTTGCGTACCTGCCCCAACTTGTTACCGGACAAAAGCAGGGTCTCGGGATGGTTTACGGCATGATCCAGGCGCAAGCCGCGATCCTTTCCTTCAACGACATCTATCGGAAACTCGCGATCGCGATGGTCTTCCTGGTTCCGACCTTTCTGTTGCTCAGGCGATTTGGCGCAGACAAAGAAGGCGCCGCGATGCATTGACACGACGAATCGAGAGGTCGAAAACGTCTCAGTCCGGCAATTTTTCAACCGCTCTTTCGAATGCCTCGAGCGCGGGACGATCGAACAGCACGAATTCCACGCGCTCAAGAGACGTCTTGCCGCTCAGATGGTCGCGCACCTCTTCGAGCATCACTTCGGCGCATCGTTCGATGGGAAACCCGGCGATTCCCGTCCCGATCGCGGGAAACGCGATGGATTTCACGCCATTTTCGGCCGCGCGCTTGAGCGAGTTGCGGGTCGAAGCCCTGAGATTGGGCTCGGTGGTGTGGGAGCCGAGCCGCATGCTCGCCGCATGAATGACATACTTTGACTTGAGCTTTCCTCCCGTCGTGATCGCCGCCTCGCCGAGCGCGATCGAGCCTATCTTGTCGCATTCGGCCTGGATGTCGGGACCGCCCTTGCGCCGGATCGCGCCCGCGACGCCCGCGCCGAGTTGCAGGTCGTTGTTCGCCGCGTTGACGATCGCTTCGGTATCGGATTCGGTAATATCGCCTTGCCTGATGATGACTTTTGAACGCCACGACTGTTTCATGGAATCCTCCTTGCTGGAGAATGCCCGCTTGAGATGCTTGCGCAGGTTTCCGCTGGTTCCCGGATGAGCCCGAAGCGCTCCATCGTATCCGCCGCATCGCCCGGATACGGGCGCGTATCGCCGTGCCTCGTTCTGATCCTGGCGATCGCCGCGACGCTTTCGCTCGCGATCGGCGGATGCACCCGCGCGACAGAAAATCCCGCCGGGTTTATCCAGGTGGACATCGAGACTTCTCCTACCTCCCTGGATCCGCGCTTCGCAACCGATGCCGTTTCCTCGCGAATCGACGAGCTGGTCTTCGATTCGCTCGTGCGCCTCGACGCACGCGGCGAATTCGTCGGCGATCTCGCCGAGCGTATCGAGCGCCCGTCGCCGACAGAGATCATGTTCCATCTCCGTCCCGGCGTTCGCTTCAGCGACGGCCGTCCGCTCACCGCGCACGACGTGAAATATACCTACGACTCGGTGCTCGATCCCGCCAGCCTCTCGGCCAAGCGCGCAGGGCTGGAGGAACTGAAGTCCATCACCGCTCCGGATAATCTTACGGTCGTGATGACCACGCGGCGGCCCTACGCACCGGCGCTCGAGATGGCGATGCTGGGAATCGTTCCGGCCGGGACGCCCGCGCGCGCGACTCGCGCACTCGAATCGCCGCCCGGCACGGGACCGTTTCGCGTGACTCAGTTCGTGCGCGATGAAAAAGTGGTTCTTGGCCGCAATCCCTATCGCCCCGCGGGACCGTCCGAGGCCGCCGGTATCGTCTTCAAAATTGTTCCCGATTTCACGGTTCGCGCGCTGGAGATGGCCGAAGGGACATGCGACCTCGCGGAGAACAATATGCAGCCCGACCTGCTCGGCTATCTGCGAGCGCGTCCCGGCCTTACGATCCTCAAATCTCCCGGCACGACGTATCGATACATCGCAATCAACTTCCGCGATCCGCGCCTTCGCGATCTCCGCGTGCGCCGGGCGATCGCCTACGCAATCGATCGCGAGGCGATCGTCAAATCGCTGCTGCGCGGCACGGCGCGCGTCGCGTCCGGGATGCTCTCGCCGGAGAACTGGGCCTACGACGGCGACGTGAAGACCTATCCCTACGATCTGGCCAAAGCGCGCGAGCTTCTCGAAGAAGCGGGCTATCCCGCCGGGCCGGACGGGATGCGAAAGCTCCGATTCGTCTACAAGACCACGCCCGAAGGCTCGGCGCTCGCCGAGACGCTGCAGGCGATGCTCCGCCGGGTCGGCATACGGCTCAGCGTCCGCACCAACGAGTGGGCGACGTTCTACAGCGATATCCAGCGCGGAAATTTCGATCTCACTTCGATGGAGTGGGTCGGAATCAACGATCCGCATCAGTACTATTTGGTCTTCGACTCGAAGATGACGCCGCCGCACGGGCTCAACCGCGGCGATTACTCGAATCCCGAGATGGACAACCTGGTCGAGGCGGGCGACGCCGCGATCGACACGGACCCGCGCCGGCGTATCTATGCCAAAGTGCAGCAACTCGCCGCCGACGATCTGCCGTACATCTCGCTATGGTGGAAAGATAATGTGGTCGTGATGAAACGCGGGCTCGACGGCTTCACGCCTTATCCCAACGGAAGCCTGATTTCGCTCGCGACGCTGAAGCTCGATTCGCG
>JAKAVX010000365.1 GCA_021827465.1 Deltaproteobacteria bacterium
GATCGCGCCTTCGACCTCGGGCACGCGCGCGAGATGACGCGGCGCGACGATCAGCGCGAGGTCGGGGAATTCTGCGCGCAGCTTCGCAAAAGCTCTCAGCACGACTTCCTCCTCGCCCTGCGCGGTCGAGCCGGCGATGAAGATGGGGCGTTCGCCGGCGAAGCCCATCAGTTCGCGGCGAATCGGCGCTTCGAATCCGGCGTCGGGATCGAACTTGGTGTTGCCGGTGACGACCAGGCGCTCGGGCGCTACTCCGAGACTGGCGAAGCGCGCGGCGTCGTCGTCGCTCTGCGCCATGACCAGGTCGGCGGCTTTAAGCGCGGGCCCGAAGAGCCCGCGCAGGCGCCCATAGCGCGAGGCCGAACGCTCCGACATCCTGCCGTTGACGATAGCGATCTTCGCGCCGATACGCCGCGATTCCAGGAAGTAGTTGGGCCATAGTTCGGTCTCGGTCACGATTACGAGATGCGGCCTGACGCGGCGAAGGAACGCGCGCACGCACGAGGGGCAGTCAAACGGCGCAAGTAGGCAGGCGCGCGCGACGGTGATCCGGCGGCGCGCGACGTCGCGGCCCGCCGGAGTCATAGCGGTCACGACCGCGGCCGCATGAGGCACGCCGCGCAGAAACCGGCGCGCAACGCTCTGAATCGCTTCGGCTTCGCCGACCGAGGAGAGGTGAATCCAGATGCGGAATTCGGAATCGGCGAGCGTGGGCGCGCCGACACCGATCCGTTCCCGCGCGCTCCGCCATTCGGTTGCGCGCGAAGCGAAAAGCGCGAACGGCAGCGCCGGGTACCAAAGCGTACTGTAGAGCAGACCGAGCATCCGAGAAGCGGCCGGAGTAAATCCGCCTCGCGCTATCCAGCCATCTGCCGCCCGTTGCCGGGTTCCGAGGCGGAGAGGAATTGCAGGTCATGGAGCTTTCTGTATTCGCGGCCCATCGCGAAAAGCTCCTCGTGGGTTCCCTGTTCGACGACCCGGCCGTGCGAGATGACGACGATATTGTCCGCGCTGCGCACGGTGGACAGGCGATGCGCGATCACCAGCGTGGTCCGGTTTGTCATCAGGCGGTCGAGCGCGTCCTGCACCGCGCGTTCGGATTCCGAATCGAGCGAGGAGGTCGCTTCGTCGAGGATCAGGACGGGGGCGTTCTTGAGCAGGGCGCGGGCGATAGCGATACGCTGGCGCTCGCCGCCGGAAAGCATCATTCCGAGCTCGCCGACCACGGTGTCGTAGCCGTTGGGCAGGCGCGAGATGAACTCGTGGGCATTGGCGGCCTGTGCCGCGGCGATTATCTCCGCTTCGCTTCGGTCCATGCTGCCGTAGGAGATATTGGCGCGGACCGTGTCGTTGAACAGGAAGGTGTGCTGGGTGACGATTCCGATCTCGCCGCGCAGCGAGGCGACCCTGAGCTTTCGCAAATCGACGCCGTCGACCGTGATTCGGCCGTCCACGACGTCGTAGAAGCGCGGGATGAGATCGGCCAGCGTCGATTTGCCGCCGCCGCTCATCCCGACCAGCGCAACGACTTTTCCCGCCGGGATTTCGAGGTTGATCTGCCTGAGAACCCAGTCGGCGGCGTAGCGAAAGCTCACGTCATCCAAGCGGATCGTGTGCGGGCCGTGGACGAGATCAAGCGGCTCGGGGTCCTCGGTCACGTCGGGCGGCATGTCCATCATGTCGAACACGCGCTCGGCCGCGCCGAGCGATTGCTGGATCGTGTTGTTGGTGCGGGCGAGGCGCTTGAACGGCTCGTACACCAGGAACATCGCGGCGAAGAACGCGCCGAATTCGCCCGGCGTGCGGGCGCCAGTGGTTATCGAGGCGATCCCCCACCAGATCACGCCGACCACCGCGAACGCGCCCATCGCCTCGATCATCGGGCCGGTAACCGCCTTTATCACGGCGACGCGCATGTAGATGCGGAACAGGCGCTTGAGTTCGCGATGGAACCGTCGGCGCTCGTAGTCCTCCATGCCGAAGGCCTTGACCACGCGGTTGCCCTGGAAGGTCTCCTGCAGGATGACCGAGAGGCCGCTAAGTTGCTGCTGCGCCTGCTTGGCCATCTTGCGCATCCGCTTGGAGAACTTCGTCACCGGAATCACTGCGCACGGAAACACGATCATCGCGATGAGCGAGAGCTTCCAGTCGAGCCAGATCGCCGCGATGAGCACGGCGATTAGCGAGCCGCCGTCGGAGACGATCGAAAAGGCGCCGTTGGTGATGCCGTTGGAGGCGACCGTCACGTCGTTCAGCACGCGCGACATGATCGAGCCGGTGGGAGTGCGGTTGAAGAACGAAAGCGACTGGCGCTGAAGATTGTTGTTCAGGTCGGCGCGGAGATCGAGCACGATTTTCTGCCCGACGTAGGCGCTCAGGTAATCCTTGACGAAGTTCGCCGCGGCCCGGACGAGGAACAGGCCGAGGATCTCGAAGGCGACTATACGGAGTCCGCCGATGTCCTTCAGCTTGGTGAGAGAGTTGATGAAACGCTTGATGATGAATGGGATAAGCCCGTGCACCGTGCTCAGCACGACCATCGCGATCGTGAGCAGCACCACGTACGGGAAAATGTAGCGGCGCACATACGCGGCAAGGCGCCAATGGACCGCCTTCATGCGAGCATCCCGAGCGCGATCGCGGCGACCCGGCGGGCGGCTCCCGCTTCGCCGAGTTGATAGCGCAGGTCCTTCAGCCTGGAGACCGTGGTGTTCCGGATCGACTCGCTCAGCAGGGGCTCGGCCGCACGCACCAGGTTGCGCGCGGTCAGTTCACCCTGGATGAGTTCGGGTACGATCCGTTCCCCGGCAAGAATATTAGGCATTCCTATGAAATCGACCCCCCGGACCAAAATCCGGCCGAGGACGTATGTGAGCGGCGACACCTTGTACACGACCACCATCGGGCATCCGAGCAGCGCCGTCTCCAGCGTCGCGGTTCCCGAGGTCACAAGCGCGGCCTCGCTCGCGGCAATAATACTATAGGTGTCACCCTGGATAATACTTATGCTGGAAAGATCGGCGTGGCCTTCGCGGGCCAGTTCCTCGCGGCTTAGGGTCGGCGCGAGCGCGATAACCGGCACGAGACCATGGTCGTGGGCGAGAATTCTCGCCGCCTCGACCATCGGGGCGAGCATGTAGCGCACCTCGGCGCGGCGGCTTCCGGGCAAAAGCGCGAGCAGCCGGGTGTTCGGCGCAAAGCCGTGACGGGCGAGCGTTTCGGCGCGCCCGCCTTCGGGACGGACCCGGTCGAGCAGCGGATGTCCGACGAAACTCACGCGCTCGCCGCCTGCGGCGTAGAGTTCCTTTTCGAATGGCAGCACCACCGCCATCCGGTCCGCGCGCGCGACGATTTTGCGGATTCGCCCGCGCCGCCATGCCCAGACCTGTGGCGTGATGTAGTACAGCACCGGCACGCCCGCGCGTCTGGCGACCCCGGCGAGGATCAGGTTGAACTCGGCGTAATCGATCAGGGCGAGCAGGCCGGGCTTCTCGCGCCGCAGGATCACGCGCAACGTACGCATCGCGCGGACCGTGCGGGTGATCGTCGAGGCAAGCTCGGTCAGCCCGAGCCCGTGGATATCCTCCATCCTGACGAGCGCCTTTACGCCCGCCTGGCGCATCTGCTCGCCCGCGATTCCGAACATCTCGCAGGACGGGTCGAGCGCAAGGATTTCGCGCGCAAGATCGCCACCGTGGAGATCGCCCGAGGCTTCGCCGGCGACGATCATGATACGGCGGCGGCCGACGGGCGCGGTGGGATGCGCGATTGCTTCGTTCTGGATCAAGCGTTCACCGTTACTTCCGGAAATTGTGATGTAAATTCGCGCGCCGCACCACACCGCGTGGGCGGCATGCCACAGGCCGCCAGGCCGAGGATTTGTCTGGGTGAGCGGGCACTGGGCTGGTGAGTTTATCGCGAAAGATCCCCGCCTCTACGCTCCCGACTAGGGTCTTTCCATCTCGGCCTTGATCCACTCGATCAGCTCGATGGTGCGAAGGCCGTCTTCGGCGGTGACCGGCGGCGCCGCGCGATTGCGCACCGCGGCGACGAATGAGGCGACTTCATCGGCGAGCGGATCGGCCTCGCCCAGTTCTATCTGTTCGGCGGAGATGATCGGATACACGCTGCCGGGCGGAGGCGGCGACTTGCGATAGACCTGGATGCGGCGCGCCTCGTAATCGAC
>JAKAVX010000366.1 GCA_021827465.1 Deltaproteobacteria bacterium
TTCTCGCCCCGCCACTCGGCTTCACGCAGGCCGCGCTGCGCGCTCTTTCGGAATACCCGTTTCCGGGCAACGTCAGGGAATTGAAGAACCTGGTCAAGCGTCTTGCTATCGTTCCGCTCGAAGCTTCAGGCGGCCCGATCGACGCCTCCGACGTGCGCGAGCAGATAATAGTCGCGACGCGCCAGAAAGCCGAGCGTCCGCGCCCAAGCTGGCGCGCGGCCGTCGAAGCGGCCAACCGGGAAATCGCGCTGAGGACAGTCACCGCGCTTGGCGGCGATATCAAGGCGACCGCGCAAAAACTAGGGCTTTCGGCGGCGGCACTTCGCCGCTCGATTCGTTCGGCCGGGGTCGTCTCGATATCGGACCGACGCTAGTCTCGCGGATCTGTTCGCTATATCGCGGCTTCGGGACCTGACGCCTGCTTCTCCCGCAAATGAACGCAGGGACGGAAAGCGTGGGCTCGCTCGCGCGGGCAGTCTCAGCCATCGGCTGCGTTGAGAAGGGCAGGGCGCGCAAAAATCTCCGGCGCTTTCCCGGCCACCGATCGATCATGCCCGAAAACGCCCGGAATCAGGTTGGAAGGCGTACAAAGCGCCAGAGTTCAGCCTTTGCGGTCGAAGATGAAGAGCGGGACCTGGTTTGCGATTTTCGGATCGATCGCGAGTACGCGTCTGCCGTGCTCCTTGTTGACGTCGCCCACCGGAAGCCCTGCCTTTTTGAAGGCGGCGACTACTTGATCGACGTCCTCGGCCTCGATCCATAGCCCGGTCATCCCTTCGCCCTGCAACTCGATAGCGGCTTTTGCGAGCTTGCCCGCCGCAAGCCGGATCTCCGCGCCGCCCACGATAACGCTGGCGCTATCGGAGCCGGGTGAGCGATTCACCTTGAAGCCGAAGTTGCGCTCGTAGATGGATGCGGCGTCATCGAGATCGGAGGTTGCAATGTCGAGACGGTCGAGTCGTTTGATCATGGCACAATCCTGAAAGCGCGAATTTCGCGGCGAGATGCGCGGTTCGGCGGGCGACTCAAAAGCGCCGCGCCCGACCGTCTGACGCGGGCAAGCCGACCGGCGCCAGAGGCTCGCCGCGCGGCGCAAATTTCCCGCAGAGCCCTATTCGCCCTTTCGCGCGACGATTACCCGATGGATCGACAGGCGCGAGACCCGTTTGTTCTTCTCGACCTCGATCTTATGGCCGTCGAGGATGTCATCGACCCGAAGCCTCATCGTCCATCCGAGAAGCTTGGTTACGGGATTGGCGAGACTTGCGAAAAAATACAGGGCCGGATTCGAGCTGGCGAAATGATTGATCACGACGATTCGTCCGCCCGGCTTACATACCCGCACCATCTCCTGCATCATGCGGACCGGATCGGGAACCACCGTGATAACGTGGAAGCTGCAGACGTAATCGAAACTTGAATCCGGAAAGTCGAGATTGAGCGCGTCGCCCTGCTTCACCTCCACGTGCTCCCATCGGTTCTCCCGCACCTTGGCGACCGCCCGCGCGAGCATGTCGGCAGAGGGGTCGACTCCGACCACGTGCACGTAAGGCGGATAGGCGTCGAGCGAGATGCCCGTGCCGACGCCGACTTCGAGCACTCGCTGGTCGGGCCGGAAGTTCAACTCCTCGATAACCTCGCGCTCATGGTCGACAAAGGCACGGCCCCATAGCGAGTCGTAGACCGGGGCAAGATCGGAATACACACGACTCTCATGCGGTTCCGCCATCGCTCTTCAAACCTCTACTTTCCGACGCGAAAATAACTGAAGATGATATTTGCGGGCAGGCTCGTCCACGCAGTCTCTCCCCTCTCCCGTCGCCCGTCCGCCTGGATGGAAGCCTCAGGCAGCAGCGTTCACGCCGCGGGCCAGTTGACGCTTCGCCGAAGTGATGTCGCGCTTGCGGAATCGCCACTGCCGCCCCTTCTTGAAGGCGGGCAGTATATTGCGACGAGCGAACTCGTTCACCGTGTCAGGACTCAAATCGAGGAGGAAGGCTACTTCCCGCGAGTTCAGCAAAATATCGTCCTTATCCGCCATGGCAATCGAGCAAGACGCTTTAACTTTGCAGAGGCAAGGTTTTCTAATACCCTGCCGGCAACCAAGTCAAGTTTAATTTGCCTTAATGCTTGGGGCCAATCCACAAACAACTGCCCGGGCCTTCTTTGACAAGCGAGTCAGAACCCAGCGAAACGGCTTCTCTGATTATGCTACAAGCTGCTGTGTATCTCTATCAGACGCTAATAGTCTTTAATTTGCGCGATGCAATCAGATAGTCGTACCATGCCCGCGTCACGACCACGCAAGAAAAAAGACCGGTAAGCACGCCAACACACAAGGTTACCGCGAAGCCTTTGACCGGTCCGGTGCCGAACTGGAACAGGATCAGGCCAGCGACGAAGGTCGAGATGTTCGAGTCGCGGATCGCCGACCACGCGCGTTCGTATCCGATCTTCACCGCCTCGCGCGGAGTCTTGCCATTGCGCAATTCCTCGCGCATCCGCTCGTTCACCAGCACGTTCGCATCAACCGACATTCCAAGCGTGAGCACGATTCCCGCTATTCCGGGCAGCGTGAGCGTCGCCTGCAGCGCCGCCATCACACACACCAGCAACAGGATATTGAGCGTAAGCCCATAGTCGGCCAGCAGTCCCGCGCCGCTATAATAAGCCGCCATAAAGATCAGCACCGCGGCGGCGCCGACCACGAATGAGAACTCGCCCTGGCGGATCGAATCGCGTCCGAGCGAGGGACCGACGGTGCGCTCTTCTTCAATCTCGACCGGCGCGGGCAGCGAGCCTGAGCGCAGCACGATCGCCAGGTCATGAGCGTCCTCGAAACTGAATTGGCCGGTTATCTGCACGTGGCCGCCCGGGATTCGCTCCTTGATCACCGGCGCGGAGTAGACGGTGCCGTCGAGGATAATCGCAAGCCGCCGGCCGACGTTCTGCCCGGTGACCGCGTCGAAAATCTGCGCGCCGCGCTGATTCAGATCGACCGTGACGTACGGGCCTTCGAGCCTTCCGCCCGGACGCACGCGCGCGTCGGTCACCGTGTCTCCGGTCATCAGGGTCGGCTTCTCGACCAGTTAAGGCGTGCGTCCGCCCGGCTGCGGCGGGCCGTATAGGATTTCGTCGCCCGGCGGCGGTCCGTTCTTGAGCGCGTCGGCCACGCTATGGCTGTCGTCGACGAGCTTGAACTCGAGCACCGCGGTCTTGCCGATAAGCTCCTTCGCGCGCTCGGGGTCCTGGATGCCGGGCAACTGGACCAGGATTTCGTCGCTGCCCTCGCGCATGACAGTGGTTTCGCGCACGCCAAGCTGGTCGATACGGTTACGAATCGTCTCGACCGCCTGATCCATCGCGTTGCGCTCCGTCTCGGCGATTTGCTGCGGCTTGAAGTTGAGCGCGTAGGCGGGAGCGTCGGGGCTGGAGATGCTCGATATCGTCAGATCGGGCGCCGACTGCTGCATCAGGTTCAGGAACGCGTCGCGCTCGTCTGCCGACTTGAGCTTGACGACCAGCGCACCGCTGGAATTCAAGTCGATACTGTCGAAGGGGGTCTTGTTCTGCGTGAGTTCGGTCTTGAGATCGTCGCCGCGTCGGCGAAGCTGGGTCTTGACCGCGTCGTCGAGCTTGACGCCGAGCAGCAGATGGGTCCCGCCCTGAAGATCGAGTCCGAGTTGTATTCTCGGGGTCGGCAGATAGCCGGACCACCATTGCGGCAAGCTCGTATCGAAGCTCGGTACGAGCAGGAGCAGCGCGACCGCGGTCAGCAGCGCGGCCAGGTAAAGACGGGTCTTGCCGCTGCCGCCGGTCAGATGCAGATAGAGGACCGCGACCGCGATCGAAAGAATGATCAGAATCGGAGCGAAACTTTGACCTGTTTCCACTTAAGCCACCACGGAATTCCCGGCGCCCGGCCTCATTCTCCCTTGTCCTTTTTCGGCATCGGAGTTTTGCCGTAACTCGAAAGCGCCGCTATCTGCGACCGGTCGATGCGGACACGGACATTGGGCGCGATCTCCATCGTAACGATCCTGTCGCCCAGGTCGGTCACCCGCCCGATAAGTCCGCCGTTGGTAACGACTTCGTCGTTGCGCTTCAGCCCGGCTACCATCTTGGCATGCTCCGCCGCCTTTTTGGTTTGCGGCCGGATTATCAGGAAGTAAAAGATACCGA
>JAKAVX010000367.1 GCA_021827465.1 Deltaproteobacteria bacterium
CCTGAATCGCCGGAGCCAGGGAAGGCGGCGTCTTCCTTCAAGAGTTCCGGACGGCCGGCTTCGGCGAAGCGGCAATGATAAGAACGACGCACAACGCGCGCACCCGCGATCCAAGGGTGTCTGCCGCTGAGGTCTGCGCTCGCAGGTAAGGACTCCGGCGCGCGGAATCGCGCCCGCCCGCCACGGGACCGCGCTTGTGTGGCGGAAAATCCAGGTTCGCCGCATGGGAGCCACGGCTGACAGAAACAGTTCGCTCATCGGAGTGGGCTGCTCCGACGCCCGCCGCGACGTCGCAATGACAGACGAATGCGGCCGCTGACGCACTCCGCGCGCGCCTCAACAGATAGATAGCTGAAAATCAAAACGCCCGCGGCCGAAATCCGGGGGCGTTTTTGTTTCCTTGCTCCGTATTCACTTGCGGAGCGTACTTCTTTTGCTTGCCTGGCCGCTTCTTTCGTCGCAGCCGAACGTCTCCCGTTCCATACACCGCCGGCGTTTTGCGCCGGTATCTCTTTTACGCGTGAAAATCACTCTCGTGAACATAATTGAGCGGCAAAGCCCGCGGATCCCTGCACTTCCCTGCGGTGATGGCCAGCGTTACTACCCGGCGCAGGCCGCGGGAAGACTGAAGACAATCGCGTCAGGTTGACCCGCGGTGAACAGCTCAAATTGGAGGCGCGTAATCTGGCCAGGAGTGTACAGGGCGATGTAGAGCGGCGTCAGGGATGAATTCATACCCGTGCCGAATTCAACGGTATTCCTCGCCGAGAGCTGATATGTCCAGAAATTCCCCGGCAGACCATTTGGATAACTCTGCGGGGCCGCCCAGATATTCTCGGCGAACCCGGTCCGGCCCTGGAGCGAAGAGCTGGCAAGATCCACAAAAAGGGGCTGCAGAGTCGCTCCAGAGAAAAGGCTCGATTTCGTACACTGACCGGTGTCGGGACGGTACAAGTACATGAGCTCCTTATCGTAGAACGTCCAGATGGTAACAAGTTGCTTGGGGTTTGTGGGATCCGTGGTTCCGACGTCGAATCTTTCGCGTTTGTTCGTGTAGTCCTCGAAAAAATCTCCCGGCACCGTGCCGGGGATTCCCAGAAAATAAAAGCCGAAGTTTGCAAAACCAAGGCCAACGGGAGACACCGCGCCCTGAGTCGTGGAGTGCGGCAGAGTGAGATAGTCAAGTCCCACAAAGTATGCGGAAAAATCATCCGCTTCATTAGGAGGCGTTTGCGCCATGGCGCGACTGCCCCCCATCATCATCAGTAAAGCCAGTGTGATCGCAAATTGAGCGGCTACCCCTTTCATTCTTTCCCTCCGACTCAAAATTCGAACTCAGAATTGGTGGGGCCGATCCGACCCCATCCGAATCGAACGCTTATGGCTTATCCCCAGCCCACGGCCCAAACGATCGGGCTTTTGTCCCGACTCGATCGGAACTGGGATGACCTGGAGTCTCCATCGCCGTCAGGCAGACGCCTAGGTGAAATGTTCCCGCAGCATCGCTTACCGGCGCCGTCCTTGAAGGCGGTCTGCGGAAACTCTAACGCCGATCACGGGCATCCCGGCAAGTTCAAACCCGAAGATGGTGAAGACATGCTGACGTGAATTCAGCGTTTTCTAGCGGATTAAACGAGACCTACTCGCCAATCCCCGTCGCCATCGACGCTCTCTATTTCGAGGTAAACGACTACGTGTTGAAACTGCGCGGCGCATGGAAGCATTCCTGCCGACTTGTGGCCTGCGACGGGCATCCTCGGTCGAACGCCGCCTTGATCCCCAGCTCGAACAACGGGATGGCGCTGCGGCGATTCGATGGCGCAGCGCCGCGATTGACTGCCTGAAAGACGACGTCCCGACGCGGAACGGGGACCGCATCCGGTACGTTATTCAGTCAGTGCTCCCTTCCAGGTCCGCGAAGCCAAATCTATCTCGCCCGTGGCGGCAATTCGGCGGCCGTCGGAGATCTCCATGGTGCTCGACGTCTTCCACCGATGCTTGCCGTTGCTCTTGCAACGTGGCGATCGGCGGCCGCCGAACGCTCCGCCGCGCATCGCCGTCACCTGGGCTGCGCGGCTCTTTGATCAAAAGACGTATTTATGGTACATGTTACGCCGTCCGGACGGGGAGCCGAAATCTCCCGGATCTCACGCCGCGCGATAATCCCGGGGACGACGGCCTGATACTCGACTGAAGAGCCATCGGACGGAACCCAGGCGCCTGCGCGGGTTCCGGGGAGGGTTTGCCAGATGTACACGCGGGATCCCGCCTTCTGGAGAGCCGGCGCAATCGCCAGCTCCCTGTTCATGAGCGCGGTTCTGGTCATCCTGACCGTCAATTCGCTCGCGGCGATTACGCCGGGGGGCTCCCATGTGCCGCTCTACGACGTGATCAATCATCAGATTTCCTATACCTACGACAGCGCGCGCGGCGAGTACGTGCCGAAGATTGGCGGCCAGGAGTTGCTATTCAATCATGACTACAGCGAGGCCGGGGCGAGGGCGCTGATCGGCAAGGGCAAGATGGTGATCCAGAGCCGCGCCTGCATGGATTGTCATACCTTCTTCGGAAACGGCGCCTATTACGCCCCTGACCTGACGCGCGCGTGGCTCGATCCAATCTGGCACGAATATCCGGGCACGAAACGCGGCGACGCGATGGCGGCGTTCCTGATGCATCCGTTCAGGCTCGGCTACCACGAGATGCCGAACCTGCATCTGAACCGCGACGAGGCGCAGGCCGCGGTCGCTTATCTCAAGTGGATGTCGGCGGTTGACACCAACGGTTTTCCCAACGGGTTCGGCGCCGCGCAGGCGAAGTAGGGAGGCGTCAATGTATCGATCACAGCGGCTCGCTCTGAAATATCTTGCGGCGGCGATGGTGCTGTTCGGGCTGATGGTGGTGTTCGGTGCGCTCGCCTCAATCTACTACATTCACCCGACGTTTCTGCTCAATACATTCAACTTCAACAGCGCGAAGATTCTCCATATCAATACCTTGATCATCTGGCATCTGATGGGATTCTTCGGCGCGGTGTACTGGTTCCTGCCGCGTGAGACCGGACGCGAGGTCGAAGGTATCGCGCTCGCGGAGATCATGTTCTGGGTCTTTTGCGCGGCGGTCGCGATCGTCGCCGCGGTCTTCATCTTCGTGCAATACGGCGCGAGCGACGAGTTCACGCTGTGGTTCATCAACCAGGGGCGGAAATACGTCGAGGCGCCGCGATGGGCCGCAATAGGAATTCTCGCGGTCGCCCTGGTGTTCGGCTACAACGTGGTCGCGAGCACCGTCAAAAGCACGCGCCGAAGCGGTATCCTGATGGTTCTTATCCTCGACCTGATACCGCTCGTGGTGCTGTACCTCGACGCCTTCCCGGCGATGACGGACATGTCCAAGGATCTCTTCTGGTGGTGGTGGCTGGTGCATCTGTGGGTCGAGGCGACATGGGAGATCCTGATCGGATGCATCCTGGCGTGGGCGCTGATGGAACTGCTCGGGACGTCGCGCCGGGTGGTGGAAAGCTGGCTTTACGTTGAGGTTGCGCTGGTGCTCGGCACCGGCATCCTCGGCCTCGGGCATCATTATTTCTGGATCGGCACGCCCGGCTACTGGCTCGGAATCGGCGGATTCTTCTCCGCGCTCGAACCGCTGCCGTTGCTCGGGATGGTGATTCACGCGATTTACGATTCCGGTACGCGCCATCTGAAGGCCGGAAACCGCCCCGCGTTTTACTGGATGCTCGCCGAGGCGTTCGGCAATTTCCTGGGCGCCGGAGTATGGGGCTTCATGATGACGCTGCCGCAGATCAACCTTTACTCGCACGGCACGCAGTGGACTGCGTCGCACGGGCATTTTGCGTTCTGGGGCGCATACAGTTGCGGGATAATCGCGGTGCTCTATCTCGCCGTCGCGGCGAGCCGGGACAGGACAGCGCTCGACGGACGGGCGTGGAAGTGGTCGTTCGCGCTGCTCAATCTCGGGATGCTCGGGATGGTCGGCGGGCTGCTGGTGGCGGGGATGGACCAGGCGTTCTTCGAGCGCGCGCTGGGCGGTTCGACGTGGGGCGCATTCATCGCGTTGCAGCATCGCCCCTGGTACGTCGAGGGGATGTGGACGCGGATGGGCTTCGGGGTGCTTTTCGCGGCGGGTTACGCGATGCTGATGTACGACATGCTCA
>JAKAVX010000368.1 GCA_021827465.1 Deltaproteobacteria bacterium
TTATTACCAAGAGCCCGCCCGCCTCGATCCTGCTCATCAAAGCGGCCGGAATCGAGAAAGGGTCCAATACCCCGAACAAGACCAAGGTGGGCACCGTTACCCGCGCGCAGGTCGAAGAGATAGCGAAGACCAAGATGAAGGATCTCACCGCCGCCGATCTAGAGGCCGCGGTCAAGACCGTGGCGGGCACCGCGCGCTCGATGGGTATAGACGTCGTCGAGTAGGGGAGTCTCAAGTCCGATGGCGGGCAAGAAATATAGCGAAGCTCAGAAGAATATCGACGCGCAGAAGCGTTATCCGCTTGACGAGGCGATCAAGATTGTCGCCGCCAAGCCGTTAGCCAAGTTCGACGAAACCATCGAGATGGCGATCCGGCTCAACGTCGATCCGCGCCAGGCCGATCAGAACGTCCGCGGTACCGTGGTGCTGCCCAACGGCACCGGCAGAACGGTCCGCGTGCTGGTTCTGGCCAAGGGCGAGAAGGAGCGCGAGGCGCGCGAGGCGGGCGCCGATTTCGTCGGCGGCGAGGACCTGATCAAGAAGATCCAGGAGGAAAACTGGCTCGACTTCGACCGGGTTATCGCCACTCCCGACGTGATGTCGATGGTTGGCCGGATCGGTAAGATTCTCGGTCCGCGAGGCCTGATGCCGAATCCGAAGGTTGGAACGGTCACTTTCGACGTTGCCAAGGCTATCGGCGAGGTCAAGGCGGGCAAGGTCGATTTCCGGGTCGACAAGGCCGGCGTGATTCACGCCCCGATCGGCAAGCTGAGTTTCGGCCCCGAAAAGCTTCTCGAGAACGGCCATGCGCTACTTGCCGCGGTGTTGCGCGCCAAACCCGCAAGCGCCAAGGGCAATTACGTAAAGGGCGTCGCGGTTTCGTCCACGATGGGTCCCGGGGTGCGGGTTGACACCGTAGCGGCTTCCAAGGAAGTCGCCAAGGCCGCCTGAAGATAACGGTTTAGCGAGATGAGAAAAGAACAGAAGACCGCGACGGTCGAGCAGATCGGCGAACGCCTGAGCAGGGCCAAGCTTGCGCTCATCTCCGAGCATCGCGGGATGACGGTTGCGGAGACGACCGAGATGCGCCGCAAGCTCAGAGCGATACGCGGCGAACTCAAAGTCGCCAAGAATACGCTCATCCGGCGCGCGATAAAGGATACCAAGTTCGCCGCGCTCGATTCCCAGCTCGGCGGGCCGGTGGGCCTTATCACCGGCGCGGCCGATCCGGTCGAGCTCGCCAAGACGGTCGCTTCTTTCAAGGATCTCGGCGGGAAATTCAAGATTCGCGGCGGCGTGCTTGACGGACAGCCGCTTACCGCCGAAGAGGTCCACGCGCTGGCAACCCTGCCGCCGCGCGAGGTTGTACTCGGGCAGCTTCTGGGGCTTATCAATGCGCCGGCGACCCGGCTGGTGCGGCTCCTGAACGAGCCCGCTTCGGCGCTTGCCCGGGTTATCGACGCGATCGGCAAGAAGGCGGGCGGTTCGGGCGAAGCCGCGGCCCAATAGGGACTCGGCACGGCCGCAAGGACGATCGAGGGTTTTTTCGAGGATTTCAAATAATCGAGCTTTCGGGGCGCTCCCACATCTCCCCGGACGCGAGGACTAAGGAGATAGCGTAAAATGTCTGATGTGCAGCTGAGCCGGGATCAGGTCAAGGAGTACCTGAAGAATCTTTCCCTGATGGACGCCGCGGCTCTGGTTAAAGAGCTTGAACAGGAACTCGGTGTCTCCGCGGCGGCTCCGGTTGCGATCGCCGCTGTCGCGGGCGCTCCCGCGGCAGGTGCGGCGGCTCCGGTGGAGAAGGACGAGTACACCGTGATGCTGACCGGGTCGGGCGACAAGAAGATCCAGGTGATCAAGGTCGTGCGCGAAATCACCGGGCTCGGCCTGAAGGAAGCCAAGGACCTCGTTGACGGGGCGCCCAAGCCGGTCAAGGAAGGCATCACCAAGGCGGAAGCCGAGGATCTCAAGAAGAAGCTGGAGGAAGCCGGCGGCTCGGTCGAGCTTAAATGACGGGAGCCGGAACGGCCTTTTGGTATACGGCCTGAAGCCGGAAGACTGCGGCGCGCAGGGCGCGCCAGGGCCCTCGGCAGTTCGGAATTTGCAGGATGTCGGGCGCGCAGGGAAACTGCGCGCCCGCGATCATTATTTTAAGGATTTTTTTGCTGTGCGCGGGTACGGGTCCGCGCGCAAAGCGGGTAGATAATGGCCCAGCAGAGTCAGGTTACGAGCAATCTTCGCCTTCGCCGCTCCTTTGGCGAAATCAAGAAGATCATCGACATTCCGAACCTGATCGAGATTCAGAAACGGTCGTACGAGGAATTTCTCCAGGCCGAGGTTCCCTCCGAACAGCGCGAGGAACGCGGCCTTCAGGCGGTCTTTAAGTCGGTCTTCCCGATTAAGGACTTCAACGAGACCGCCTCGCTCGAGTTCGTCAGCTACGAGCTCGGCAAGCCCAAGTACGACGTCGATGAATGCCATCAGCGCGGGATGACCTTCGCCGCGCCGATCAAGGTGAAGATCCAGCTCGTCATCTGGGACGTCGAGAGCGGGCGCCGCTCGATCAAGAACGTCAAGGAGCAGGAAGTCTACTTCGGCGAAATCCCGCTGATGACGGCCAACGGGACCTTCATGGTCAACGGCACGGAGCGGGTCATCGTCTCGCAACTCCATCGCTCGCCCGGCGTCTTCTTCGAGCACGACAAGGGAAGGACCCACTCGAGCGGCAAGCTGCTTTACTCGGCGCGCATCATCCCTCATCGCGGAAGCTGGATCGATTTCGAGTTCGATCCGCGCGACGTGCTGTACGTCAGGATCGACCGGCGGCGCAAGTTCCCGGCCACCGTGCTCCTGCGCGCGCTCGGGATGACCACCGAGAACCTCCTCAACTACTACTACCGCAAGGACACGATCATTCTTGACCAGAAGCAGCTCGCCAAGGCCTTTGTGCCCAACCAGCTGCTCGGTCAACGTATCAGCCGCGATGTCAAGGATCCCAAGAGCGGCGAGCTTATCGGGCGCGAGGGCCGCAAGTTCAACAAGGCAATCGTGCGCGCGATGGAGCAGGCGAAGATCTCCGAGGTTCCGATCGAACTCGGCGAGATTGTCGGCCGGGTCTCCGCGCATGACGTGGTCGACTCGAACACCGGCGAAGTCTTGCTCCAGTGCAACGAGGATCTCACCGAAGAGGCGGTCGAGAAGCTTCGCGCCCACGGCGTCAAGCGTATCGAGGTGCTCTTCACCGAGGACCTGCCCGGCGGCGGGCCGCTTCGCCTGACGCTCGCGCAGGACAAGCTCACGACGCCTGAAGAGGCGATTATCGAGATCTATCGCAGGCTTCGGCCCGGCGACCCGCCGACCCGGGAGACCGCGACCACCTTCTTCAACAACCTGTTCTTCAACCCCGAGCGCTACGATCTGTCCAAGGTCGGCCGGCTCAAACTCAACCACAAGCTCAAGATAGACGTTCCGCTCGACCAGGGCACGCTTCGCCGCGAAGACATCCTCGAAGTCGTCCGCTACCTGATGGACCTCAAGAACGGCATCGGCCAGGTGGACGATATCGACCATCTCGGCAACCGCCGCGTGCGCGCGGTCGGCGAGCTGGTCGAGAACCAGTTCCGCATCGGACTGGTCCGGATGGAGCGCGCGATCAAGGAGCGGATGAGCCTGCAGGACATCGAGACCCTGATGCCGCAGGAGCTGGTCAACTACAAGCCGGCTTCCGCGGTAATCAAGGAGTTCTTCGGCTCCTCGCAGCTCTCGCAGTTCATGGATCAGACCAATCCGCTCTCCGAGATCGCCCACAAGCGCCGGCTCTCGGCGCTCGGTCCGGGCGGCCTCACGCGCGAGCGCGCCGGATTCGAGGTCCGCGACGTTCATCCAACCCACTACGGACGCGTATGCCCGATCGAGACCCCGGAAGGCCCCAATATCGGCCTTATCGCGGCGCTTTCAACCTACGCTCGGGTCAACGAGTTCGGCTTTATCGAGACTCCTTACCGGGTGGTCGAGAACGGACGGGTCACCGACCGTATCGTCTATCTTTCGGCCCTCGATGAGGAAGACAAGGTAATCGCGCAGGCCAACGCGCCGATCGACGCGCACGGGAAATTCACCAACGAGATCGTGTCGGCGCGAATAGGCGGCGAGTTCACCGTGGTGCGCGCCG
>JAKAVX010000369.1 GCA_021827465.1 Deltaproteobacteria bacterium
GTTGGCGTTCCCGAATTCCTGTATACGCGAGGCGAGCCTTCTGATCGCCGACGCCCAGCTTTCCGGGACGAGCCGATCCTTGTCCTGCGCAAGCGGCGCGGTAAGCCGAGTCTCGCTCTGGAGCGCCGGAAATCCGTGCCGCCCTTCGTCGCAGATCCAATAGCTGTTGACCGCCGGATTGTGGCGCGGCTTGTAGCGATAGATGCGCCCGCGATGATGATGGATGTCGATCGAGCATCCCCGCTCGCATCCGCCGCACACCGAGGGCGTGCGATGCAGGTACCAGACGCGCATCCGGAAACGGAAATCCTTCTCGGTCAGCGCGCCGACGGGACAGATATCGACCACGTTGCCGGCGTACTTGTTGTCGATCTTGCGGCCCGGATAGGTGTCGATCTCGCAGTGATCGCCGCGCTCGAAAATCGCAAGCTCGCTGGTGTGCGTGATTTCGTCCAGAAACCGCGTGCATCGCGCGCACAGGACGCATCGCTCCTGGTCGAGCATCACGCCCGAGCCGACGTCGATCGCCTTGCCCTTCTTGTTCTTCTTGCCGAGCGGGAAGCGCGACGCCTGCGCGTCGTAGTCCATGTAGTAATCCTGGAGCTTGCACTCGCCGGCCTGATCGCAAACGGGGCAGTCGATCGGATGGTTGATCAGCAGGAATTCGAGCACCGCCTTCTGCGCCCGTATCGCGCGCTCGCTTTTAGCGTGGACGACCATCCCGTCCGCGACCCGCGTGTTGCACGCGATCTGGAGCTTGGGCGCCTTTTCCACCTCGACCAGGCACATCCGGCAGTTGCCGACGATGGACAGGCCGGGATGGTAGCAGTAGTGCGGAATCTCGATTCCGGCGCCCTCGGCGGCCTGAATCAGGTTTACTCCGTCGGGGGCGTCGATTTCCCTGCCGTCAATCGTAACCTTGGGCATTTGCGCTATTTACCTTGCAGCCGCCGCGGCGGCGTGACCCTTGCCGGCGGTCTCAGTCTCGCGGAACGGGCATCGGCCCAGCCGCACATGCTGTTCGAACTCGTCGCGGAACTTCGGCACGAAGCTCTTCACCGGCATCGAGAGGCTGTCCGCGAGCACGCAGACGGTGTTGCCTTCCATGTTGGTCGCGGCGTCGATCAGGATTTCGAGATCCTCCATTCTGCCGCGCCCCGCTTCGAGATCGGTCAGGAGCTTTTCGATCCATCCGCATCCTTCGCGGCACGGCGTGCACTGCCCGCAGGACTCGTGATGGTAGAAGTGCGCGATCGTCCTGAGCGCGTCCACCATGCAGGTGTCTTCGTTCATGACCATCACGCCAGCGGTTCCCATCAGCGAGCCGGCCGCGCGCACCGAATCGAAATCCATAGCGACCTTGACGGCTTCCTCGGCAGCGAAGATTGGAAACGACGATCCGCCCGGGATGACCCCCTTGAGCTTTTTGCCGCCGAGGATTCCGCCGCCGACCTCGTAGATGAGGTCCTTCAGCGGATAACCCATCGGAAGTTCGTAGAGACCGGGCTTGTTCACATGGCCGGACAGGCAGAACAGTTTCGGCCCCGGACTTTTCTCGGGACCGATCGCCTTATACCAGTCGGCGCCGCGCGTGATGATATGCGGGACGTTGGTCAGCGTCTCGACGTTGTTGACCACCGTCGGGCATCCGAACGCGCCCTGGATCGCGGGAAACGGCGGACGGTTGCGCGGATAGGCGCGCTTGCCCTCGAGCGATTCGAGCAGCCCCGTCTCCTCGCCGCAGATATACGCGCCTGCGCCGCGATGAGTGTAAATCTCGACGTCGAAGCCCGAGCCCATGATATTACGCCCGACGTAGCCCTTGGCGCGCGCCTCAGCTATCGCTTCGTCGAGCCGGCGCTTCTGCAGATTGAACTCGCCGCGCAGGTAGACGTAGCAGGCATGCGCGCCAACCGCGCGGCACGTGATCAGGATTCCCTCGATTATGCCGTGCGGATCGTTCTCTAGCTGGTAGCGGTTGGCGAACGTGCCGGGCTCGCTCTCGTCGGCGTTGCAGCAGACGTAAACCGGCTTCTTGGAGTCCTTGGGTATGAAGCTCCATTTGACGCCGGTCGGGAAGGCGGCGCCGCCGCGCCCGCGGAGATTCGAGGCCTTGACCTCGTTGATAATCTCCTCGGGCGTCATGTCGAACAGCGCTTTGCGCAGCGCCTTGTATCCGCCGTGCGCCTCGTACACGTTCAAGTGGCGCAGATCGGGGATGTCGATCCACCGGGTAAGGATTCGTTCCATCTTGGCGAAGCTTCGGTCCTGGGATGCTAGTTGGCGGACACTTGATGCTTTTGGCCGAGCGCGAAGAGCTTTTGCTTCTGCCCCTGGATTTTGCGCTGCAACGCCATCAAGGCGTCAAGCACCGCTTCCGGGCGCGGCGGGCATCCGGGGACGTACACGTCCACCGGGACGATCCTGTCGATACCCGGGATAGTGGCGTAATTGTCGTAAAAGCCGCCGGTCGAGGCGCACGCGCCGAAGGCCATCACCCATTTCGGCTCCGCCATCTGGTCGTACACGCGCTTGAGAATCGGTCCCTGCTTTTCAGTGACGGTTCCGATAACCATCAGCAGGTCCGCCTGCCGGGGCGTAAACCGGGGCAGCAACGCGCCGAACCGATCGATATCGTACGGCGTCATCGACAACGACATGTATTCCATCGCGCAGCACGCCGTGGCAAAGGGATAAGGAAAAATCGAAAACTTCCGCGCCCATCCAATCGCCTTGTCCAGGCGCGTCAGCATCGCAGTGTCGCCAAGAAGGGCTTCGTCACCCGCGGAGAGAGCCTGTGCTCGATTATTGTCAGCCATCGACTCCTCTCATTAATGCAAATTCAGCTTCCGCAATCCGCTTTCAACGTACCAAGCAGGGTTGCGCGCGGTCAACAATTTCTAATGAAAAGCGGCTGATCCATAAAGCGAAACTTCGCATCATCGACTGAACACAATCCCGGCAGCTCTCGACAGCCGCGCGAAGAGCGCCGCGCCCTCGGCTGCGGCCTTTAGCCGATATGGAGCACGCCTGCGCCGCGGATCCGGTCGTGCTTGAGGTCGGCGAGCGCCCGGTTCGCGTCGGCCAACTCGAAGGGCACCGTATGGGTGCGGATCGTAATCTCGCCCGCGACCTTGAGAAACTCCTCGGCGTCGGCGCGAGTGTTCGCGGTAACGCTCCTGAGCTCGCGCTCATAGAAGAGATGGCGCTCATAGTCGAGCACCGGAATCGGGCTCAGGTAGATTCCCGCGACCGCGAGCACGCCGCCGCGATCGAGCGCTTCGAGCGCGGGCGGCACCAGTTTTCCCACGGGCGCGAACAGTATCGCCGATTCGAGCGGCACCGGCGGCGGCTCGTCGGCCGTGCCGACCCAGTCGGCGCCCATGCTTTCGGCGAGCTTGCGATGCTCGCCGCCGCGCGTCATCACGAACACGCGGCATCCCCAATGCTTCAGCACCTGGAGCGTGATATGCGCCGAGCCGCCGAAGCCATAGAGCCCGACCGTCGCGCCGCGCTCGATTTGCGCGCGCTTTATCGCGCGGAACCCGATGATTCCCGCGCACAGGAGCGGCGCGGCTTCTTCGTCGCCGAGCGAGGCGGGAATCGCGTAGGCGAAATCCTCACACACCGTCGCCGATTCCGCGTATCCGCCGTCATGGTCCCATCCGGTGAAGCGCGCGTCGGGGCATAGATTCTCGCGTCCGCGCCGGCAATATGCGCAGGTTCCACAGGTTTCCCGCAGCCACGCGATTCCCACCCGATCGCCGGGCTTGAACCGCACGCATCCGGGACCGCATCGCGCGACCACCCCCACGATCTCGTGCCCCGGCACGATTTGCGCACGCTTGGGCGGAAGATCGCCCTCGGCGACGTGAAGGTCGGTGCGGCAGACGCCGCAGGTTTTGATTTCGACGAGAATCTCATGCTCGCCCGGCTCGGGACGCTCGATTTCGACCATCGAGAGCGGCGCGTCTTCGATCGGCGCGGGCCTCCGCACCGCCATCGCTTTCATCTTGTCGCGCTCCGTGGATATCCGGTCACAGCTCGAAGTCGGCTTCCTTGATAATTCGCGCGACCCGGAAAAGGAAGCGGTTTCCGAGCACGCCGTCGATCACGCGATGGTCGTACGAAAGCGCAAGATACATCATCGAGCGGATCGCGATCGCGTC
>JAKAVX010000370.1 GCA_021827465.1 Deltaproteobacteria bacterium
CCGACGCGCGACTTCGCCGCGAGCTTCGCTTCGGCGCGCTGGCCGTGGCCGACGTGCTCGGCGAAATCGGCTTTATCACGGCCGCGTTCTGGATACTCGCGCTCGGGATGCCGCTGTGGAGCCTTCCCGCGGGTTTGGCCGCGCGCCTTGCGCTGCGAGCCGCCACGCTGTGGGCCGCGGACGCGCGGCTGCCGCGTACCGCGCCGAGCGTGCGCGCGGCGGGCGATTTCGCACGCTTTGCCAGCACGGTATGCGGCGCGAAACTCATAACCAGCCTCTCGTCGAACGCGGACTACGTGCTGGTCGGACGGATGCTCGGCAGTTCCGCGCTGGGATTTTACTCGATCGCATGGGACCTGCTCCGCTTCGTGCCGGATCGGCTCCATCGTGTGGCCGGGCGCGTGACTTTTCCCGCATTCTGTCGGCTGCGCGGCGAGGATCGCCGGCTCGCAACCGCCTATCGCGACTTCTTCGGTTACCTGGCCCGAATCGTTCCAACCTTCGCGCTATGCGCCGCGATTCTCGCGCCCGAACTGCTCGCCACCGTATACGGGCACAAGTGGATTCCGGCGGCCCTGCCGATGCGGCTCCTGGCGGCCGGGTTGATGCTTTTCGGACTCGAGGTGGGGATCGGTTCCGTCTATTACGCGACCGATCATCCGTCCTACGACATCTATCTTCACACCGGCAGGCTCGCGCTTATCGCGGCGGCGATCTTTTCGTTGAGCGCCGAAGGACTTCCAGGCGTAAGCGCCGGGATGAGCGTCGTCGAAACGCTGGTCAGCGTGACCGGGCTTGGGCTTGCGTGCGCCGCAGCCGGACTTGATGCGCACGAACTCCTTGAAGCGGCGCTACCCGGATTCAAGGTCGCGATCCTGTGCGGAATCGCTGCTTTCGCGGCACGTTTTCTCGCTCTCGCAGCGGGGCTTGACGCGCCCGCTGTGCTCGCCGTGACTTCGGTTGCGGCGATGCTCGTTTACTTGCGGGTCGAGCGCTCGAACGTCGGAGCGATGCTCTCGGCGGCGCTCGGACGCGACCCGCGGCCAAACGTTGCGGCCGCGGCACGGCAGGATGGTTGAATGGCGATGACGAACGACGCGGTTTCCGAGGCGCTGCGAATCGAGGCGTCCTCGTACAACGGGCGCACCGCCGGCGAACTTGCAATCGAGCCTCTGAGCGAGGCGCTCCCGCGATGGCGCGGTCTGCTCGCGGCGGCACGCGGCGCAACGCTCTATCATCGTGAGCCTTGGCTCAGGGCGCTCGAACGCACATACCGCCTGAAACTTTCCGTCGCCATCCTGTCGGCAGAGGGCGAGGTCATTGCGGGATGCGTCTTTGCGCGAAGCGCGCATCCGCTGCGCCGGCGGATGGTCTCGCTGCCCTTCTCGGATTTCTGCCCGCCGCTCTCGCTTGACGACGAAGCGCGTGAACTGTTGCTCCACGCGCTCGCCGCGCATCCACCCGCACCGCGGCTTGAGATTCGCGGCGTCGAGGGAACCGCGCGATGGTCGGCGGAGCGGAGCTTCCAGCATTGGGTGCTCGACCTGTCGCGGCCTGCCGCGTCGGTCATGCGCGAGATGTCGCGAAATTTCCGATACAACGCGAAGCGCGCCGCCACATCCGGAGTCCGGGTGGAGAAAGGCTCCTCGACCGCGCACGTGAGGAGATTCTACCGGCTTCAACTCGATACGAGGCGAAGGCTGGGCCTGCCGCCCCAGCCGCTCGGCTTCTTCGCGGCGGTGCGTGACGAATTCGCGCCGAGCGCGGACGTGGAGATCTTGTTCGCAACAAGCAAAGGGCGCGACCTCGCGGCGCTGTTCGTCCTGCGCGACGGCTCCGAGCTGCACTGTAAATGGAGCGCGCGCGCGACCGATGGTGCGCAAGGCGCAAGCCATCTCCTCAATACCGCACTTGTCGAGGAATACGCCGGACACGTATCGACGCTTGACCTCGGACGAGCCGACGCGCGCAACGCGGGTCTGATCCGCTTCAAGAGCGAGATGGGAGCAAGGGCGCTCGCCCTGCCTTACGCGTACTTTCCCAAAGCGCCGCGCAACGGCAGTTCCGAGGCGATGGGTCCGCTCGCCCGAGCCGCCTCGCGGCTTTGGCGTCATCTTCCCGCTCCGCTCACGCGAGTCGTGGGAGCGTCTCTCTACCGGTTTTTCGCATGAACGATTACATCGCCATAACCCCTGCCCGCGACGAGGAGCAAAAGCTCCCGGGGCTCATCGCATCGATGACGGCGCAGACCGTCAAACCGAAACGATGGATCGTAATCAACGACGGTTCGATCGATCGCACCGGCGAAATTATCGAAGCAGCGGCTCATCGCGCGCCATGGATCGAACCGCATCATCTTCCGTCAGACCGCCCGCGAGCCGCCGGCGGCGAGTCGGTCATCGCGCGATTTCTTTGCCGCGAGAAGTGGCAGGACTGCGACGCAATCCTAAGGCTCGACGCCGATCTGAGCTTCGACTCGCAATTCGCCGAACTTCTTCTCGTTGAGCTCGAGCGCAATCCGAAGCTCGGAATCGCGAGCGCGACGCTCCTGGAATCGGACGGCGACGGATGGCGCGAAGTGGTTGCTCCGTCCTTCCACACGCGCGGCGCGGTCAAGATGTATTCGCGCGCGTGCTTCGAAGCGATCGGCGGAATCCGTCCGGAACTCGGATGGGATACGCTCGACGAAGTGGGCGCGATGATGCACGGATTCGAGACGCGGAATTTTCGCCACGTTCGCGCGCACCATCATCGGCCGCAGGGCGCCGCCAGCGGGCTCTGGAAGAGCCGCAGAGCTGCCGGTGAAGCGGCATACAATGTTGGCTATTCGCCGGTCTTCCTGGCGGCGCGCGCGGTGAAGCTTTGCTTCGGATGGCCGCCGGGAATCGGCGCTGCCGCGCTGCTTGCCGGATATATCGAGGGCTATGTGCGGCGCAAACCGCGTCCCGCCACGCCCGAAATGGTCACTTTCGTGCGCCGGCATCAAATGCGCCGGCTCACGCTGCGCGAGTCGCTATGGAGATGAATGTCGCCTCGACGATAGGTGCCGCTATCGGCGCGGCTCCTGCGGATTGCCGCGCGCTGGCAACGCGCGTGCGCAACGACGCCTTCTCGTTCTGGAAACTCCCGGAGCAATGGCGCCACGAGTTGGAGCCGATGATCCTGTCGTCGGAATTCATCGCGGAGCGTTTTCTCTTCGAATCATATCTCTCGGGGCGCGACCATCGTCAGTCGCGTCCCATGCAGGCGTACTACAGGATAAAGCGGTTGATTCCTCCCTCAGTGCGCCATCGCCTGAACGCGGCGGCGATACGCGCGCGCGTCAAACCTGAATTTCCCCATTGGCCGTGCGAAAGCGCGCTTCTGGAGTTCTGGAGCGAATGGTTGCGGCTGAGCCTCGCGATGCTTGGCCGCGACGACGGCTACCATATCGGCTTCTGGCCCGACGGCCACGAATGCTGCGTGGTGCTGACTCACGATGTGGAAAGCGCCGCGGGTTTCGCGCGTATCGAACGGATCGCCGATCTCGAGGAACGATACGGTTTCCGTTCGGCGTGGAACCTTCCGCTGACGCAGTACCGAATCGACTGGAATCTGGTAACGCGGCTTCGCGCGCGCGGGTTTGAATTCGGCGCGCACGGCCTCAACCACGACGGACGGTTGTTTCGAAGCGCGCGTGACTTCGCGAGCCTTGCGCCGGTCGTCGAGCGAATGGCCGCGGAGCACGGCCTGCGCGGGTTTCGAGCGCCGTCCACGCTGCGCAACGCGTCATGGATCGCGACGATGGCCTTCGATTTCGATTCGAGCTTCGCCGACACTGATCCCTACGAACCGCAGCCCGGCGGCACGTGCAGCCTGTTCCCGTTCATGCTGTCGCGGATGGTTGAGCTGCCGTACACGCTCGCCCAGGACCATACGCTGATCCATCTCCTGCGCCGCAGTCCGCTGCCGGTCTGGGTGATGAAGGCGAACTGGATAGCCTCGGTCGGCGGGATGATTCTCACGCTTACACATCCCGACTACACGGGCGACGGCCGGCTTCTGGCGGCCTACGAAGACCTGCTCCGGATGCTCGCGGAGATGCCGTCGGCGTGGCGCGCGCTTCCGTCGGAGGCTGCCGGATGGTGGCGCGAGCGCTCGGAGCTTCAACTGTCAATCGAAAACGGC
>JAKAVX010000371.1 GCA_021827465.1 Deltaproteobacteria bacterium
CGACATGGGGCTCGACCATTAACAAGCGGTTTGCGGCTGATTGGACTCCGCTCCGTGGACTTCACCTCTTCGGTACCTGGGGAACCTCATTCATCGCGCCGGGGTTGTCGGCGATTAGTACTGTGGGAAATCAAGCGCAAGTTATTCCCGTAAGTCCGTTTGGCCCCGGATCATTTAACACTCAACCGACCATACTCATGGCCGGCACCGTGCCGGGGTTAGGACCTGAGCACGGCACGACCTATACGGCGGGGTTCTCTGTCAGACCGGTCGGGATTCCGGGTAGTTACTTTCGACTTACTTATTGGCACATCAACATAACGAACGAACAAGCCGGCTATCCGTGGACCTCTAATGCCTTCTTTTTTAACAACTTTCCATCCGGAATCGCGTACATTGAACACCCCACCGCGTCGCAGCTAGATGCATTTATAACGAAGTACGCGCCTAGTGACACAGTCGTTGGAATGGTATCAAGTCTTTCGGCACTCAATGCCTTGTATGCCAACCCGCAAACGACCCCTTGGGTAGTACTTGATGCCGAGGGAACTAACTTCGGGTCATTTTTCACCGATGGACTCGATTTTACTTCGCGGTATCATCGTCGAACGCGATTCGGCGAATTACTCATGACAGCGCAGGGTACTTATTCGCTTCAACGCAAGCAAACGCAAATTAAGACGCTCTCGCTGTTGGACCAATCGGGCAGCCGCCTGCTGGTCCGCGGCACCCTCGGTGATCAGTATCATCGTTGGTTCGTACGTTTTGCAGTCGATTACTCTTCCGGCTATCGAGTATTCAGTGTCCCAGACCAAATGCGGGTTGGAGCATTCCACCCCGTGAACGCAACGGTAACGTATCGCCTGAAGCGCCACTTTGGTGTCAAACACATTCTATTAATGTTTAAAGTAGACAACATTGCGAATGAAGCGCCGTCCTATTTAAATCAACCGCCTTTCGTAGGAAATGGCAACGTTCTCGGCAGACTCTTTGAGCTTGGCTTGACTGCGAAGTACTGACCATGCGCGGCGGTGTCAGGCAGACGGTGGCTGACACCGCCGCGGGCGGTCGTTCTCGATGCGGAATCCGAGATTCGTATGGGAGTCAATGTGGCACGTCCGGCACGCTTTCGGTAGTAAGAGGTGCGAGTCGGTTTCAGAGTACCGTCCGCGCGTGTAGAAGCAGCGAGTTGACGCAATTATCGGTGGAACGAGCGACCGCTCTTGAGCGGCCAAACACGGACAGCGGCGCTGAATCGGGTGCGAGGCCGGGATGGCAATCAGATGGGAGTACTCGTGATTAGGCCGGTCGCGCCGTTGCATACGTGCGGTGGTCCATTTGCTTGGGATTCTGCCGTGACCGGAAGCTCTATGCGGATGCAATTCCAAATGGAGCGCCTCATGGCTTGGCGGTTACCGTTGTGGTGGACCATCGCGTGCTGTACAGGGGAAGATCGGGAAGTGTCTTCTGGCACTACGTCTACAGCGATGCAAAGGCAAACTGTGACCGACGCATTACGCTTGTGTGCAGGCGGCCTGGTCGTCGCGGTGGCGACTTGGGAGTGGCGAAGTGGCAACGCAGGACTCGTCACAGCGGGATTTATGATCATGTATAGAAAACACTGCGTCCGCAGCCATATGGGGTAAGGTGCGACTCATGAACATGTCATTCTCGTTTTCTGTGCGCAGAGTCATCGTGTTTGCTGCGCTGGCCGTACTCGCGTCTCCCTTGTGCGGCGCGCGTGACCGAACGGTTGTGTCGCCGCAGACCCGGTACCAGCGGCTGACGATCGGGGTGCTGTTGGGCAATTCAATCACCCGGAAGCTCGTTGCGCGGTACGTGCCGGAATTTACCCGATCGGCGATTCCACGAGATCTGCGCGACCGACCGTTGAACGCGATGCGTGCGCTTGATCCGAGCTTGACGAAGACCGTGCTGCGCCGCGCGTACGCGGCACTCGCCGCCATTCCCGTCACGTCCTCGGCGGCGGAGGTCTCGCCGCCACCGCCGGATGGACCGACGAACATTCCGGATGCGCAGCTTGATCCCGCGCGCCACCTGATGCCCGCGCAGCTCGAGGGCCGCCTGCACGCGCCGCTTCCGGAGCAATACATCTGGACCTACCCCGGCAGGAAAGCCTCAGGTGCGCTCGCGCCCGGGTATTTCCGCCAGACATTCCGGCTGAGGCAGGTTCCGCGACATGCGACGCTCTATGTCACCGGACCGCGGCAAGCGAAGATTTTTATCAATGGACGTGAGATCGGACACTATCAGACCAATTTAAATTTGCGCGAAATCGAGCTGGTAGACATTGGCATTCGCGTGTATCAATACGACGTCACGCGCGATCTGCGCCGCGGCAGAAACGTCATCGCAATTGAGGCCGAGCGGGGTCCGACGGCGTACAACGAGGCGATCTCGCCAATCAGTCGGCATTTTCACGACGGCACGGTTCTGGCGGTGATGATCGTACCGGCAGCCCGCGGCATACAGGCGCCACCTGTGCTTATGAGTGACGCCGGGTGGCGTGCGAAGAGGACGCGTCCTACTGTCGGCTGGCAGACAGTGAGCTTCAACGACTCAGCGTGGCGCAAAGTCGATGATTTCGGCGGCATAGAGAGCGCGGTCGGCCTTTACCAGGGCAATGCGGATGCCGGCATGTATGCGTGGCCAGGCTATCAAGGCATCGCGCCCTTTCTCGCTCAGTATCATCTGCGAGCGGTGGAGGTGCGGCACGTTTACGAGGGTGTCGGAAAGCTGCGGCATATCGGCGCGCTTACTGACAGTACGTCAGGTCCACCCTTCACGGTTTCACTGCCGGCTACGCGTGTGTCGGGTGATAACGCGCCGGAACTGATTCTTGATTTCGGCCGGGAAGTCAGCGGCAGGCTCGAGCTTGTCTCTGAATCAGACGCTCCGGCGCGCGTCACGGTGCAATACGGTGAGTCGACCGGGGAAACGATTTTGCAGCCGTTCTTGGGTGACGATCCGATCTACATTCCACCGCACGGAACGGCCTATGGCCCTAAGAGCGGCTTCCGCTATGCTCTGATTCGGTTCACAGGCGGACGCGTCACGCGCTTTCGCAAAATATTCCTCGACGGTATTGCCTATCCGGTGCGCTACAAGGGCTCGTTCGAATCGTCGAGCCGTCTGCTCAACAAGATGTGGGCGATCGGCGCATACACCGCGCATCTGTGCATGCAAGACGGCGTCTGGGACGGTGTCAAGCGCGACAGGAACAGATGGGCGGGAGACCTCGACGTCAGTGGCCGGACGATTGATGACGTATTTGGCACGCACTTCCTGATGCAGGAAACCTTGAACAAATTGCTGGGCCCAGCGCCCGTGGATAGGGATGTCAATGGAATTCCGGGCTATTCCGCATTCTGGGTCAACGATCTGTTTAATTACTACCTGCACACGGGAGCGAAAGGTGAACTCCACGCGGTGCACGGGCGTCTGGTACAGCTGTTGAACTACATGATTAAGGACGTCAATCAGCAGGGATTGTTCTCCGATCTGACGCACGGCTGGCCGTTCGTGGACTGGGCGCCGGGCCTGTATGGATACGACCGCAACACGCGCATGGCGACGCAGTTCGAGTTCTACCAGGCGTTCAAGGACGGCGCCTATCTGTTGCGGGTCGTGCACGACGAACGCAACGCCAAGCGAATGGCAGCGGAAGCGGCCACGTTGAAGGCTGCGGCGCTGAAGTACATGCTCGGACGCAATGGCGCTTTCGGCAGTCTCTGGCAGCCCAATGCCTATGCCGTGCTCTCCGGTCTGGCTCAGAGAAAGTTGTACCCGAACATCTGGCATCGGGTGCTCTCGCAGGTTGGAACGGCAAAGTTTCGCTCCTACGTCATCACTCCATACTATAATTATTACGTGGTAAGTGCCATGGCCCGGATGGGTCATCGGGTCGCTGCGCTTAATTGGATTCGGCAATACTGGGGAGGCATGGTGGAGGAGGGTGCCACCAGCTTTTGGGAGGGCTACAGTCCGGCGTGGCTGAAAGGATTCCTCTTTCAGAAGAATCTGCAGGCCGATGCCAACTGGGGATTCCACGTAAGCCTGGCGCATGGCTGGGCAAGCGGCGTGACACCATGGTTGATGCGGCAGATCCTGGGAATCCGGCCTACGGCCGGCGGCTTCCGAACGGT
>JAKAVX010000372.1 GCA_021827465.1 Deltaproteobacteria bacterium
CGAGATGGCGGAGAAGAGCGGCGTCGGGGTCGTGCTCGACGAAGCGAAGATTCCGATACGCGACGAGGTGCGCGCCGCGAGCGAACTGCTCGGCATCGATCCGCTTCACGCCGCCAATGAGGGCAAGGCCGTGATTGGAGTTCGGGCCGAGGCGGTTGACGCTGTTCTCGCCGCGCTTCGGGCGCATCCCCTTGGCCGCGACGCCGAGGCGGTCGGCGCGTGCGTGGCCGAGCGGCCGGGCTTCGTAATCCTCGATACCGGCTTCGGACGCCGGCTCGTCACCGAGCCCGAAGGCGAACTTCTGCCGCGAATCTGCTGAATGCGCGCGAGGGATTTGCCGATGGCCGACCGGGAAATGAATCATATCAAAATGGAGCGCGACGGCGCGGTCGGAATCATCACGATCGACCGGCGCGAGCGCTTCAACTCGCTCGACGTCGCAACCGCGCAGGACTTGCGCAAGGCGGGACTCCGCTACGCACGCGACGATTCGGTCCGCGCCGTCATCCTGCGCGGCGTGGACGGGATTTTTTGCAGCGGTGCCGATCTCAAATATATCAAGGCGGGCGGTGACGCCGGCGATCTCTCCTATCTCAAGTCCGAAGCCGGCCCGCCGCCCGAAGGAGGCTTCGGCGAGCTGTTCAAGCAAATCCTCGAATACATCCACAGCACCATCTCGGAGATAAAGCGCGCGCCCAAGCCCATTATCGCGGCGGTTGACGGAATCGCGGCCGCGGGCGGCTTCGGGCTTGCGATGGCGTGCGATCTCGTGCTGGCTTCCGAGCGCGCGAGCTTCGAATGGGCCTACGCGCGCACCGGGCTTACCGGCGCGGAAAGCTCGACCTTCTTTCTGCCGCGGCTGATAGGGCTTCGGCGCGCGATGGATTTGGTGCTGCTGAATCCGCGGCTCGACGCGCGAAAGGCGATGGAGATGGGACTGGTGAGCGCGGTCTATCCCGTGGAAAATTTCGCCGCCGAAACGCTCGCGATAGCGCGAAAGCTCGCCGACGGCCCGACCCGCGCCTACGCGCTCGCCAAGGAACTGATCAACCAGGCCGCGGGCGTGGACAGACTCGACTACCATCTCGATCGCGAACTGGAAAACCTGGCCCGAATCGCCGACGGCGGCGACTTCGCAAGCGGTATCGCGTCGTTTTTCGCGAAGGACACGCCGACTTTCCGGGGCAAATAGGAAAGGCGCGCCGATGCACGAGTATTCGATAGTCGAAGCCCTGATTTCCCGCGTCGCCGAGGAGGCGCATGCGCGCGGCGCGGCGGGCGTGAGCCGGCTTTACGTGAAAATCGGCGCGCTCTCGGGAGTCGAGCCCGATCTTCTCGCCTCGGCCTACGAGACCTTTCGCGAGCGCACGGTATGCGCCGGCGCGGAACTCCGGATCGAGCGCGTGGAGGAGCGATGGGCCTGTTCGGGATGCGGGCGGACGGTCGAGCGCGGCGGCGCGCTCGCCTGCCCCGAATGCGCAAGGCCGGCGCGGCTGATCGAGGGCGACGAAATTGTGCTGGAGCGAATCGAAATGGAGGTGCCGTAATGTGCCTGGAATGCGGATGCGGCGACGCGGAAATCGTTGCGGTTGACGTTCACGAAAAAATCCTCGCCGGAAACGATCGCGCCGCCGCGCACAACCGCGAGCACTTCGCCGCGCACGGAATCTTTGCGCTCAACCTGATGGGCTCGCCGGGATCGGGGAAAACCGCGATTCTCGAAGCCATCGCCGCGCGCATCGGCCGCGATTTCCGGCTCGGCGCGGTGAGCGGCGACCTTGCAACCGACCGCGACGCCGAGCGGCTTCGCGCGGCCGGAATTCCCGCGCGCTCGATCACGACCGGCAACGCATGCCATCTCGACGCCGCGATGGTTCATCATGCGCTGCACGACTTTCCCGCGGACAAGCTCGACATCTTTGCGATCGAAAACGTCGGCAACCTGGTATGCCCTGCCGTTTACGATCTCGGCCAGCACGCGAACGTGGTCGCGCTCTCGGTGACCGAGGGGGAAGACAAGCCGCTCAAGTATCCGGTGATGTTCCTGAAGGCCGACCTCGTGCTGCTTACCAAGATCGATTTGCTGCCGCATCTGCCGGGCGTCAGCCTCGAACGGTTCGAGGATGCGCTTGGGCGGGTGATGCCGGCGCCGAGGATGATCGCGATTTCCGCGTATCGGGGCGACGGACTCGACGAATGGATCGGGTGGCTTCGCGAACGGCTCGCGATTGGCGATGGAAAACGTGCGGGCGCGCACGCCCGCGCCGCGAGCGCGACGCGCCGCTAGCGCGCTGTCCCGTCGTGGATACGCTTGCGACTCGGGAGCAGTGGAACGAGATTCTTCGCTTCGCTCAGAATGACAGAACCGGCCATTTTTTCTTGTCATCCTGAACGGAGGCTGCCGGAGTGAAGAATCTCGCGCGGTCCTCCGCGCGTCCTCCCGCAGCCAGACGCCCGGAAGACCGGGCAAGATCCTTCGCTAACGCTCAGGATGACGGGAAAGCGACTTCCGCAGAGGGCGCGTCGGTGCTTTGTTGTTTCGCGAGCTTTAGACGCGCCACACCAGGCGATCGCCGCGCCGCATGGCATCCGAGCGTGGGCTTTACTTCGAACTCGTGTCCGGCTTGACCGGCTTCGCGGCGGGCGCGTCGGCATTCGGTTTCGCGACGGGGAGGGGCGTAATGACAATCCCGCCGCGATTGTTAAAGGCCTTGTTGTAGTAAAGCTTGAACTCTCGCATCGCGGCCTGCTTCTGGCCTACGTGCATGTCGATCGCAGCGAGAACGAAATGGATTGCGGCGTCGTCCGGTTTCAACCGTGACGCATAGGTTGCCTCGCGTGCGGCCCCTTTGAAATCGCCACGGTCCATGAGCGCGCCGGCCAGCGACATCCGGTACTTCGCGGAGTCAGGGGAGTTCGCGACGCATCGCGTGAAGAGGCTCACGTTGTCGTGCCAGACCGGCTCGACCCGCCACAGCATCACCGCGTACAGAGCGGCAAGCGCCGCGACAGCCGCAGTCGCGATCCTCTTTCGCACGGCGCTCGCGCGGGCGAAGCGGACCACAAGGTCCGCAAGCAACAGGCAGAACGCGAACGAGGCGAGGTAGTCGTAGCGATCGTGCACCAGAGCCGTGGCGAGCTTGATCGCCGGCACCGGAGCGGTGGCGAGCCCCACCAGCCACCAAACCGCGCAGAAGAGATAGAGCCTGGCCCGCGGGCTGTTTCGAAACGCGATCCATCCGCCCACGGCCAGCACGACCAGAAGCGCGAGCGGCGCGTAGAAATTTGCGAGCGTGGGCGCGGTTACAAAGGTCTCCGGATGCGCGGGACCGGGCGTCCACGGAAGCACGAGCAGCTTCAGATACCAGAGCAGAACCGACGGAATGGTCAGAAAGATCTGGCCGAGCGCGTGATGGATGGTGGTCCAGAGGGGCACTACCTTGCCGTGTACCAGGGCGGCGTGCTTCAGCTGCACCCCCAAGCCGAACAACCTCGCCCTTCCGAGCACCACCGCTCGAACGGCGAGATAGACAAGCGCGACGCCGAGAAACGGCACCGCCCATGCCAGCGACTTGCCGAGGCGCGCTCCGACGGAAACCGGCTCCGCGGGTTCGGCCGGCGTGGACGCGTCCGATTCCCGCTTCTCGAAGATGAAGACGTACGCCGCGATCAGAGCCGGAAACACGACCGCGCTTTCATGGGTGAACACGGCGAACGCGTACAGAACGAGCGGCCAGACAAGGCCGCGCCATCCGCGCTTTCCGCGCTGGATGAAAAGGCAGAACGCTCCGAGTTCGAACGCTGTCGATAGCGGTTCGGGAATATCCGTCGCCCATACGACAGGCTCGGCATGGACCGGCAGCAGCGCGAAAAGCAGCGCGGCGAGAAGCCCGACGCTCGCGCTGCCGCTCAGGAGCTGCGCGACCCGGAACACGAGCACGACCGTGACGAGCAGAAGCGCAATCTTAGCGAGATGCCATCCGATCGGATTGGTCCCGAACAGATGATAGCCAAGGCCAAGCCAGAGGTTTTGGACCGGCTGGTACCACGACGTGGGCATGCCGTGGCTGAGGTCCTTACTGTTGAACCACCACAAGTCCCTGGTCATCGATTTCCACAAAAACGACCACTGGCTGATGTAGCGGTTCTTGACGATCATTATGAC
>JAKAVX010000373.1 GCA_021827465.1 Deltaproteobacteria bacterium
TCGCCGCTGCGCATCACGTAGCGCTGGCCGATTCCGGTGCGTGAACGAATCCAATCGTCCGACGTCGCCATCATGCGGCTCAAATCCTGGTTGGTCACGACGGTGCGCGGAGTGGCGCGTCCGGTTGCAACGATTCGGGAACCCATGCCCCGTTGTCTCCCAGATTACGACCCAGGCCGGAAGGCGAGGGTGGTGTTGGTGCCGCCGAAACCGAAGGAATTGTTGAGCGCCACTCGAATCCTGGCTTCCCGAGCCTTGTTCGGGACGTAATCGAGGTCGCATTCCGGGTCCGGGTGCTCGTAGTTGATGGTAGGCGGCAGTATCCCGCGCTCGATTGCAAGAATCGTGAAGACCGATTCGATCGCTCCGGCGGCGCCGAGCGTATGTCCGGTCATCGACTTGGTGGAACTGACTCCGATACGCGCGGCGCGCTCGCCGAAAACGTGCTTGATAGCCTGTGTCTCGGCGACGTCGCCTTGGGGCGTCGAGGTGCCGTGAGCATTGATGTAATCGACGTCGTTGGGATCGAGCCCGCCGTCCTCTAGGCACTTGCGCATGCATTTCGCCGCGCCGGCGCCCTCGGGCGACGGCGAGGTGATGTGATAGGCGTCGGCGTTGGCGGCGTATCCGCAGACCTCGGCGAGGATTTTCGCGCCGCGGCGAATCGCAGACTCGCGCTCCTCGAGCACGACCGCGGCTGCGCCTTCGGCCATCACGAAACCGTCGCGCTCCTTGTCGAACGGGCGGCTTGCGCGTTCTGGCTCGTCGTTTCGCGTCGAAAGCGCGCGCATCACGATAAACCCGCCGACGCCGAGCGAGCACAGCGCGGCCTCCGAGCCGCCTGCGATAGCGGCGTCGATATAGCCGTGGCGGATCATCCGGTACGCCTCGCCGATCGCGTGACTGCCCGAGGCGCACGCGCTGGTGGTGGTGAAATTGATTCCGCGCGCGCCGTAGCGGATTCCGATCTGTCCGGGCGCGAGGTTGGAGATCAACCTCGGAATGAAGAACGGCGTGATCCTCTTCAGTCCCGTCTTGAGGAATTCCTTGTGGTATTCTTCGATAGTGCAGAGTCCGCCGATTCCGACGCCGATCAACACGCCGACCGCGTCGGCGTTCTCTTGCGTCACCTGGAAGCCCGATTGCCGCATCGCCTGCTCACTGGCGCCGACGGCATACTGGATGAAAAGGTCCATCTTTTTGATGTCGCGCTTTTCGATCCAGTCCTCGGGGTTGAAATCTCTTACTTCCCCCGCAATCTGAGCCGGGAAGTCGGTTACATCGAAGCGGGTGATCAGAGCGATACCCGAACGTCCCGCGACGAGCGCTTCCCAGTTCTTTTCAACCCCGGTTCCGAGCGGCGTTACCAGGCCCAGACCGGTTACGACCACACGTCGCTCCACGATCTGTCTCATCGAAACGAGTTTTCCTCCGTGGACATTACGGATCATCATGTAACAAATCGGGTCCGTGGTCGATAAGCGCGCGCGTACGTTTTGCGAACACCGCATCCGCGTATCGACCTTGAATTGGTTCCCGCACGGATAGACAATCGAGAGCGTGGCGCTCAGCCGTTCGCCCGACGACCCATTTGTCAAATTCGCCGAGAGTCTTCGTGAGTTCGAGACGGGCGGGTGCGCCCATCCCGTGGTAGCCAGGGTCGGGGCTCAGTTGCGTGAGGCTATTGCGCGGCGCGAGCGCGGCGACGTGGCCGGCGCCCTCGGCGCGATTCGCGACGCGATGGAGCGGCTGGCCGGCGCGGGCGGCGAAATCGACGCGGCCGGCGGCGTTATCCGGGAAATAGGCCGCGCTTTCATCGAGTCGCTCAACGCGGACCGCAAGGGTTCGTGAAAAGCATCGATGCAGATGGTGCGGACGGGCGGCGATTGAGCGTTGCAAGTCGAAGTTATGGCGCTCGGCATACCGCACGCGAACGCTATTGGTGGAGCGTGCCCAGTTTGGAAGACAGCGCCGCCCGATACGGGCAAAGCGTATCGGTCAGGGTTGCAAACGCCGCGCGGCGAGTGCGCTTCTTGGGCGCGGATTAACCGTTACGTACTCAACGCGCCTTGGTCGCGAGGCAGCAGGTGAAGCAGTGGCTCTTGCAGGAGAAGTCAAGGTCGAACAATCCGAACTCGAACGCCTGTGCATCAATTCGATCCGCGTCCTCGCCATTGACGGGGTGCAGAAGGCCAATTCGGGGCATCCCGGGATGCCGATGGGGATGGCGCCGGCGGCCTATGTGATATGGACGCGTTTTCTTGGGCACAATCCCGCCAATCCGAAGTGGTACGGGCGCGACCGTTTCGTGCTCTCGGCGGGCCACGGCTCGATGCTCCTGTATTCGCTCCTTTACCTGACCGGCTACGATCTGCCGCTCGAGGAGTTGAAGCGCTTCCGCCAGCTCGGCAGCCGAACCCCCGGCCATCCCGAGAGACATCTTACCCCCGGCGTCGAGACCACCACCGGTCCGCTCGGCCAGGGCTTCGCCAACGGAGTCGGGATGGCAATAGCGGCCAAGCACATGGCGGCGCGCTTCGCTCGCGACGGCTCGACGCTGTTCGACCATCGCATCTTCGCGATTGTCAGCGACGGCGACCTGATGGAGGGAATTTCGAGCGAGGCCGGTTCGATAGCGGGCCATCTCGGCCTCGGCAACATCGTCTACCTCTACGACAACAACCACATCACGATCGACGGCAAGACCGAGATCGCCTTCAGTGAGGACGTGTGCAAGCGGTTCGAGGCCTTCGGATGGCACACGCAGACGGTCGAGGACGGCAACGACACGCAGGCGATCTCGCGCGCGGTTGAGCGGGCGTGCGCAGTCGAGGATCGCCCGTCGCTGATCGGGATCCGAACCCATATCGGCTACGGCAGCCCGCATCGCCAGGATACTCCCAAGGCGCACGGACAGGCGCTCGGTCCCGACGAAGTCAAGCTAACCAAGCAGTTCTACGGATGGCCGCCCGAGCCGGACTTTTACGTTCCCGACGCCGCGCTCAAGGAGATGCGCCGTGCGGTCGAGCGAGGCAGGCAGTTGGAATCCGACTGGAACGCGCGCTTCGAGGCGTATGCGAAGGCGCATCCCGCCGAAGCCGAACAGTTCCAGATGATGCTGCGCGGCGAACTGCCCGAGGGATGGGACGCCGAGTTGCCGGTGTTCTCGCCCAAGGACGGGGCGGCGACGCGGGTGTCTGCTTCGCAGGCGGAGCAGGCTATCGCGGCGAAGGTGCCAAGCCTGTTCGGCGGCGCGGCGGACCTCAACGAATCGACGCATACGGACATCAAGGGCGGCGGCGATTTCGAGCGCGGCAACTACGCCGGACGCAATCTTCATTTCGGAATCCGCGAGCACGCGATGGGCAGCATCCTGAACGGTATCGCGCTCAGCGGCGGATTCATCCCGTTCGGGTCGAGCTTCCTGGTATTCACCGACTATTGCAGGCCGTCGATCAGGCTGGCGGCCCTGATGGGACTGCACGTAATCTTCGTCTTTACCCATGACTCGATCGGTCTTGGCGAGGACGGCCCTACTCATCAGCCGATCGAGCATCTGAGTGCGCTGCGCGCGATACCGAACTTGACCGTCATTCGTCCCGCCGACGCGAACGAGGCGGCCGAGGCGTGGCGGGCCGCGATGCTGCGCACGAGGGGACCGACGATGCTCGTGCTGTCGCGCCAGAAGGTGTCGACTTTCGATCGCACGGGCATGGGCGCCGCGAGCGGGTTGCGCCACGGAGCGTATGTGCTCACCGAAACGCCCGAACGCATGCCCGACATAATCCTGATCGCGAGCGGCTCGGAAGTGGAGCTTGCGGTCGCGGCGCGCGAAAAGCTCGAAACGCACGGCCTCGCGGTCAGGGTGGTGAGTATGCCGAGCGCGGAAATATTCGAGCAGCAGGAACGCTCGTATCGCGATTCGGTTCTGCCGCCCACCGTCACCCGCAGGCTTGCGATCGAGGCGGGCTCGCCGCTTAGCTGGTACAGGTGGGTCGGTTCCGAAGGCGACGTTATCGGGATGACCACGTTCGGCGCGTCGGGTCCCTACCAGGAGTTGCTGAACCATTTCGGCTTCACGGTGGACAATGTGGTCGAACGCGCACTGAGACTGCTCGGCCGCTGATCGAAGGGCCGTCCAACGGTCGCGGCAAGG
>JAKAVX010000374.1 GCA_021827465.1 Deltaproteobacteria bacterium
AGTCCAATTACTCTTTGCGGGACACGACGTGAGCGGGACCGAAGGCATGCCGTCGTCCGATCGGCTGTGGTTTGCGCCCCCCGACAAGCCGCCAGTGGTTCTGCTGCCCAATCCGGATAACAAATACATAATGATGTTACCTGGCGATACATACCAGCCGGGTCGGATCATCGTGATACACGGGAGGGCTCCAGCGTTCCCCGGGACATTCCACGGCGCGCCGACTTGGGTGCCGTCGCGGGGCTTCCGGACCATCGATATGCGCTATTGGTCCGTGTGCAACAACGATTTCGCGTTGCCGGTATCGGTAATCAATTGCGCAACCGATCTGACTACAGATCTTCAGGGGAAATATTATACGATCGTCATCTCGGACGACCTGGTTCGTCCCAAATGGCTGCGGCCCACTGTCAATTGGCTCCCTTGGGGTGATGAGCAGTATCCCAAGCTGGTATTTGTTCGGAACATGCTACCGAGCCTAGGTTTTCAGTACTCGATCCAAAATGCCATTACCGCTGGCTGCACATTCAAGCTCAACTTCCCGAACATTCCAGAACGATCCGAGATCGACGGCGCAGGACAATGCGCCCAGGGAGTGATGGGCGATTACTATCCCGTTGCAGCCTGGTGCGATAAATCGAGCTTTATACATGGCGGATGGAAGGCTTGTCTGCGGTAGGTGTATCTTCTGTCTCCTAAGATCGACAGTTAGCTGGCTCCAATTCTAGGCCATTTGCGCTATTTGGCCCATGACTCATTGTTCGCTCGAGTTTGCGGACTGACCCGGATTCTCAGGCGCGCGCCGACCACAGCAACCCGATCTCCAGCAATACTAGATGCGGAGCGCCGTAATCGCCGGCGCAGTGCTCACTCAGCGCACGGCGAATTCGTGCGCCCGGTCCGAGGGACTGAAAATGGCGACACAGCAGCTCCAGCCCGCCGTAGGAACCGAGTTGTTCGTTGCAAAATCGATGGGAAGCTCACGCTTGATCACCCGCCACAACCGCGTTATCGCCAACTGCACTCTTGGGGCCTTTCGTGTCGTCTGGAGTTGCGCCGCCACGCATTCCAATCGACGCGCCAGAGGCCGCTTTCCTTCGATCACGCATCGACAACCGGTGGAATGTTTTGCGTTTTGAGGATAGGTGTCAGTATAATCGTCGGTAAACGTACTTACATATTCGGCACGACCCGTCTTTAAATAACGAGCGACATGGTAACGTGGGCTGGAGGGCAGGCCGAGCTGTTGTACATGCACGGGCGTGATGATGCGGGGCGCGCCACCCGGTCCGAGCCGCAGCTCTCAGCGCGTTTGCATCAAGAGGCTGTTCGCCATGATCGCGACGCCTGGCCGCCGAGCGGCGTCCGATTCGATTTCGTTCCACTTTTGGGGGTAAATCGCTTTAAATCAGCAATATTGCGCGATTGAGCAGAAGAATACGGCGAGCGTAGCCTCTAGAGACAACCGGATCGAAACAGAAGTGCCGATTGGCCCTAGCCCATTCACTCGAGCGCGCAGCTTGTTGTCTCCCCAAGGAACACTCGCGGCTGCATAGACTCCGAGTGTGCGAGAATTTGGTGTCTAGACAGACTGACGCGTTTTTGGATGTCCCGGCATCCCTATTGCTTCTTTCTCCGGTAAATGAGCGGGCGAAGGAGGTAAGAGCCCTATGAAGAACTGGAACAAAGCTTGGCTCGGACTTGTAGTGATTATAGCGGCGCTCGCGCTAGGGGTAGGCTTTGGCCCCGACGCCTTTGCGCAAACCGCCGCGGAGACCGGTGCCGAAAAATCCGCATCGGTCGGATACCTTGAATGCAATGTAAGTAGCGGCTGGGGTATCATTTTCGGCTCTTCCAGGGATCTGGAATGCGTGTTCACTCCAACGAAAGGTTATCCTGAGTACTACAAGGGATATATCAACAAGTATGGAGCCGATCTCGGCTATCTGCGGTCCGCGGTAATTCTGTGGGGAGTGGTGGCACCGCAGCAGAACCTGGGGCGCGGAGCGCTGGCCGGTCACTATGCGGGTGCGACGGCCGCGGTCACGCTCGGTGTCGGCGCTGGAATGCACGCTCTGGTCGGCGGCTTCCACAATTCCATCGCGCTGCAACCCATTTCGGTCGAGGGTAACACGGGACTCAACGTTGCGGCCGGGGTTGCTTCGATGACTCTCGATTGGGATATCCATCACGAGATCGGCCCCGGAAAGCCGAAGCCCTGAAGCGTGGGCAAACGATTGATTCGTAAGCGGGACAAGGCCGGGGAGCGTAGTGCTCCCTGGCCGCGACAAAGCGCGGAGCGGGTCATCGACGACACGCTCCGTGCGGTTTGCGCAAGAATGGATGGGTCCGCGGCGCATTCGAGCGGCCGAGACGCGAGCGCTCGGGTTGCGCCGGTTCAGGCCAGCAGTACCGCTATCACGCCCGAGACGAATACTCCGTCGAAGGTTCCTGCGCCGCCTATTGACGCGATGGGCGCGCGCAACTCGTTGATGATAGGCAGGTTGAAGATGTCGGCGCCAAGCAGGCAGCCAAGCGTTCCCGCAACGTAGGCGATCACCGGCGATCGCTCGCGGTCAATAAAATAGGCGAGCATCGCCGCCAGAATTCCCGGAAGCAGGGTGGGGACCGCGATTCCGACTCCGGGAACCACTTGGGAAAACCTGTACACCACGAAGCTGACTGCGGCGGTCGCCAGCGCGATCTCGCCGAACATTCTGCTTCGGAAGAGCAGGAAGATGCAGACGAGTATGGGAATGAGTGCGCCGCCCAGGTTTACAGCGACCACGGTTCGACCCGTATAGACAACGTGCGGCACCACATAGGGTATTCCCCAAAACCTTACGACCTGATCCTCAATAATCCGTTGGGCCGGAATCTGAGCGATCGGCAGGTTTATGTAACTGCCGATAATCATTGCGAACATAAGCGCGGTCACGGTCCGATGGGAAATTCCGAGCCGTTCGTACGCTACCTGGATAAGCCCGATCTCGATAAATAAGAAGATCGCGAGCAGAGCGAGCGCAAAAAGACCGAGCGTTGGAGTAGTTACCGGCGGGTACATCCGATGCAATCTTTACGGCGCCCGAAGGTCCAGGTCCAGACACGCCGACGCGCGGCTCGCCCGATAGCATATCGGCACGGGAGAAGAAGATGCGATCACGTACGACATATATCACGATGAAGGTGCCCAAGCGGATGGATTTCGTCAACATAACCCCCGAGGTCGTGAAGGCGGTCGCGGAAAGCGGTGTCCAGGAAGGACTCTGCCTGGTAAACGCGATGCATATCACGGCCTCGGTCTTCATCAATGATGACGAACCGGGGCTTCACGAAGACTACAAACGCTGGCTCGAATGGCTTGCGCCGTTCGACCCGAGCCCCGAGCGTTACCATCACAACCGCACTGGCGAAGACAACGGCGACGCGCATCACAAGCGCCAGGTCATGGGCCGCGAAGTCGTGGTCGCGGTAACCGGCGGAAAGCTCGACTTCGGTCCGTGGGAACAAATCTTTTATGGAGAGTTCGACGGACGCCGTCCCAAGCGAATCCTGATCAAAGTGCTCGGCGAGTGATTCCGCCGGTACGATGCCTGTACGTGCGCGTTCTCGGACATGGGCGTCCCGTTGTGGATTTGCTCTGGCGCAGGACCGGCGTGGCGATAAGGACGACCGAGTGCGATCCTTGGCTTATCTCCCATCGTGGAGGACACGGCGATGGCAAATTTCGTGATGCTGTTCCGGTTCACCAGGCAGGGTCTGCAGAATGTCAAGGAAAGCCCCCAGCGGGTGGACGCGCTCAAGAAGGTGTTCGCTTCGCAGGGAGCGCAGGTCAAGGACTTTTACGCGATGCTCGGCGAGTACGACACGATGTTCATCGTCGAGGCGCCCGACGATGAAGCCGCCGCGAGGCTTTCGCTGATGATCGGCAGGGATGGCAACGTGCACGCGGAGACCCATCGCGCATTCGCCGAAGAGGAATTCCGCAAAATGGTTGCGCAACTGCCGTAGTCGAGCGGTCGAAGGACCGCACCGCTCCGCGCGCGCGACTGTGCGCGCCTAACGTGCTGGCGGTCAATTGATTTCTGTTCGCGGCAGGCGCAATCGCTTTGCATGGAGCCCCGTGTGCTCTTGGAATGCAATCACGGGCGCGC
>JAKAVX010000375.1 GCA_021827465.1 Deltaproteobacteria bacterium
GAATTCGCGCGGCGGATGGCGGAGTTCTTCTTTTCGCGGACCGCGTTTTTTCATCAAACGAACCCATTTCGATTCATCCGCGCAGCGCTCGACCTTCACGATCCCGCGCGTTGACAGATTCGGCCCGCGGCGGCGAGAATCCCGCCCGGTGCAACCGACCATGTCACTAGCCGGATACCGCATAATCGACGCCGACGGCCACGTCACCGAGCCGGCCTCGCTCTACTCGACGCACATCGACCCTAAGTTCCGCGCGGCGGCGGACGCGATGCTCGCCAGCGCCGGCGGCGGCAATCTCGGTATCGTTCCCGCAATCCATCCGAATTGGCGCAGCGCCGAGCGCCCGCTTGGCGAGCGCGATGAAGTTCCGGGACTCGGCAAGCTGCCCTCGGGCCGCAACCATCCGCTCGCCTCGCCGACCGGCGGCGTCGATCCGCACGAGCGCCTGATTGATATGGACCGCGAAGGTGTCGATGTGGCGGTGTGCTTCGCGACCGTGGCGACATCCGTGTGCGGCGTCGCCGATCCCGCGATGGAGGCGGCGCTGGCGCGCGCGTATAACCGCTGGATGGGCGAATACTGCGGGGCGGCTCCATCGCGAATCAAGGCGGTCGGAATCGTGCCGCAGCGCAGCATGGAAAACTGCGTCGCCGAGGTCGAGTACCTCGCGCGCGAGCCGTGGGCGGTCGGAATTATGACGTTCGGAAATCTGGACGGGATGCTAGCGGACCATCCGTACTTCGATCCGTTGTATCGCGCCGCGGCGGAAAGCGCGCTGCCGATCTGCTTTCACGGCGGCACCGATCGTCCGCCGTTCGCGCCCGGCCGCGCCGACGTCGGCAACAACATGTTCCTGATGCATCTGACCGGACACGTGTGGCATCAGATGCGCGCGATGGGCGCGGCGATCGGCGGCGGACTCCTCGAGCGCCATCCGAAACTCACGCTCGGATTCTTCGAGGGCGGACTGTCGTGGGTGCCGTGGTGGGCGGAGCGGATGGACGGTCACTACACGCACTTCGCGCGGCACACGCCGCATCTCGGGCGCAAGCCGAGCGAGCACATGCGCGGGCCGCGATGCTTCTACACGTTCGACGCGGACGAGGATCTGCTGCCGGAGGCGATGCGGATGATTGGGGTCGAACGCGTGATGTGGGCGTCGGACTATCCGCACTTCGACGCCGAGTTTCCCGACGCCGCCGCGATCGTCGTCAATCATCCGCGTATCGGCGCCGCCGAGAAGCGCGCGATCCTGTGCGACAACGCCCTCAGGTTCTTCACGAGGATCAAGTAGGATGCGCGCCGGAGAGAAAGTCCGGCGCGCAAGGCGGCTAATCACGAATCGTGCGGCGCTCGCGCTCGACCTCCTCGAACCATCGCGCAAGCGCGACCGTCATTCGCGCGACGCGATCGGGTTCCGCCGCGGCGAGATCGCGACGCTCCATCGGATCGTTTTCAATATCGAACAGTTGCGCGGGAGCGGGCGTGCCTCTGCGGCGTTCGGGAAGCGGCGAGTCGTCAATCGAGGTGAAAGATTCGGGCTCGTACTTCGCGCGGATATCGGCGCGCAAGTCGTCCGGCGCAACCTCCATCAGCTCGCGGAACGCCGGGCGCACCAGCTTCCATTTGCCCTCGCGCATCGCGGCGTTGCATTCACCGTCAGGCGCGTAGCGATTCCACTGCCAGAAGCGCTGGTCGGGTACCTTGCCGCGCTCGCCCGCGAGGAGCGGCAGCACATTTACGCCGTCGAGCTTCAGATCGCGCGGCGGCCCGACGCCCGCGGCGGCCAGTATCGTCGGGAACCAGTCGGTGAAGTGGCACATCGCGTCGAGCGTGCGCTTGCCCGCGACAGCGGCGGGCCATCGAATGACCATCGGCAGCCGGATCCCGCCTTCATAGACGTAGAGCTTCGAGCCGGCGAAGCCACAGTTGAACCGGTCGGTGCAGTTGTCGCCCTTGCCGCCGAACTGCGGACCGTTGTCGCTGGTGAACATCATAAGCGTGTTGTTCGCAAGGCCGAGCGCGTCAAGCTCTTCGAGCACGCGCGCGATTCCGCGATCCATCGCGTGCAGCATCGCGTAGATCGCGCTGACCGCGGTCGTGAATTTGCCGCTCTCGAGAAACGGCTTGAGCTGCGCCTCGGGCGCCTCGAACGGGAAGTGTGGCGCATTGTATGCGAGATGAAGAAAGAAGGATTCGCGGCGATGACGGCGCAGGAAGGCTATCGCCTCATCGGTGAAGACATCGGTCAAATACCGGCCGTCGGAGCCGCTAGAGGAGCCGTTGCGATCGATTCGCCACTGCCAGTACGGATGCCATCCGCCGGAGAATCCCGCGAACTCGGTAAAGCCGCGGCGGTTCGGATGATAGCGCGCGTCGAACGCGCCGTTGTGCCATTTGCCGACGAGCCCGGTTACGTAGCCCGCTCGCGCGAGGAAATCGGCGACGGTGCGCTCGCGCAGCGCAAGCCTGTCGAGCCCGCGCGTCTCAAGCGTGTCGAGCACGCCAGTGCGATGCGGGTAGCGGCCCGTCATCAGCGACGCGCGCGCCGGAGCGCAGACGGGAGAGGCGGAGTAGTGCTGGGTCAGGCACAGGCCCTCGCCAACGAGTCGATCGAGCGTTGGCGTATGCGACGCGTTTTCGTTGAAGCACGAAAAGTCGCCGTAGCCCATGTCGTCGGCGACTATCAGCACGATATTTGGCCGCCGAGTCATTCAATCCGGTCGGTGCGGAAACGTGAGAACATAGCGCCGCAGGCGCCGATCGCGCTACAGGCCGAGGAAACCGCGCAAGGCGGGAAATTTCGCCGCAAGGCCGTGCGCGTCGGTCGATTTCGCTTCGTCGAGAACGCGTTTGAATGCATCAACATCGGGTCCACTGTTTGCAGCCGGAGCTTGCGCCGACGCGGCGATGCTTGCAAATGCGGCGGGATCGGGCGGCGCGGGAATGTCCACGCGCGGCGAGGTGCAATCCAACGCTTCGGAAAGACTCATCACCGCGCGCCGATCGACTTCGGGCGAGTATCCGCCGCCGCGTCCGAACTTGTCGCCGAGCAGTTTCAACATCGACGTGTGATCGAAATTCAAATTACAGCAGGTGCCCGCGGTTACCAGGGGCGACGCGATTATCGCCGGCACGCGCAAGCCCGAGGTCTCGAAGACCGGGTATCGATCGCCGGGTGCGGCGGTCTCGAGCACCAGCGGCTGGGCGTGGTCGAAGAATCCGCCGTGCTCGTCGTATGTGATCACCAGCATGGTGCGGCTCCATCGCCGCGGATTCGCGATCATCGCCGCGTACACTTCGCGCATCAGACGCTGCCCGCCGAAGACCGACGAGGGCGAGTGATCGTCGGTGCCTTCCGGACCTTCGTGCGGCGCGTCGGTGTAAATCGGCTCGATGAAAATCACTTGAGGAAAGGTCGCGTCGGTTTCGAGTTGGAAATCGATCGCGAAGTGCTCGAGGCCCTTGAAGCTCTCGCCGAGCGTATAGGGAGCCCAGCTCGGCATCATCGCGAAAAACGGAAACACTCCCTGATGGTACACACGCCATCGTACGTCGTGATTATCGAGCCAATCGTACGCGAGGGTCTGGTCTGGCAGCACGATCTTGTTCTCGTCGATCAGCGAATATCCGCTCATGGCCATGAGGCGATTAGGTTGGGTGCTGGCCGGCAGGCAGGAGAACCATCGGTCGCAGATCCGGAAGTGCTTTGCGAAGAAGTCGAGCATCGGAACTTGATCCGGCGTCTGGTAGTTCATCACGTCGGAGTCGCCGGACGCGCTCGCGATAAAGCCGTCGAGCGCGAAGTTACCCTGTGCGTCGCGCGCGCCCATCTGCGTCGCGATATTCGCGCGCTCGTGCGGCGGGTCGGGGATGCGCGGCTCGCTGAGCGCGATCGGCCAGTACTTCTGCCCCTGCCAGCTATTGGCGACGCGGTCCAACCACTGCTGATCGTCGCGCAGGCCGTTGACATCGGCGCGGCCGCCGTATCGCGCAAGGCTCAGGTAGCCGAGCATATGGTCGAACGAGCGGTTTTCCATGATCAGGATCACGATCGTGTCGATGAGGCCGAGGTCGGTGGTCATCGTGAATACCTCCGTGGCGGTGAATGCGACAGATGGTAGATGTGCGGCATAGTCA
>JAKAVX010000376.1 GCA_021827465.1 Deltaproteobacteria bacterium
TGGCGAGGGCTGAGGGAAGTTACCATCTATTCAAATCGCGCACGCCCGCGCGAGTCTCGCGATGAGCGAATTCCTGATCAGGCAGGGAAGGGCTGACGACGCCCGGGCTATCGCCGATGTGCATCTCGATTCGCGCCGCGAGGCGATGCCGTGGCTCCCCGTTCTTCATTCGCGCGACGAGACGATCGATTACTTCGCCGGGCATGTTCTGCGCGACGAGAAAGTTTTCGTAGCTGAAGTTAATCGGCAGGTGGCCGGATTTCTCGCGCTTGAAGGCGATCGCATCGACCATCTGTACGTCGCGCCGGCCTTTCAGAGCCGCGGAATCGGCGACAGGCTTCTCGCGATCGCAAAGGGATCACGCCCCGAAGGCCTGACGCTCTGGACCTTCCAGCGAAACGCGCGTGCCCGCAGGTTCTACGAAGCGCGAGGTTTCGTTGCAGTCAGGTTTAGCGACGGTTCGAACAACGAAGAGCGCGAGCCCGACGTGCTTTACGCTTGGCGCCGAGGCGAACCGGCGCGCGACAGGCCACGCCGATAGCGCAGCGCTTCGACGAGCAAGCCGAAGGCGGGCGTCACCTGGCGGCGGCTCGGGAAATAAAGATGGTAGCCTGAAAAGGGCGGGCACCAATCCTCGAGCACTCGCTTGAGGCGTCCCTTCGCTAGATGGGGCCGCGCGAGGTCCTCCGGTATGTACGCCAGGCCGAATCCGGCCAGCGCCGCGTTGAGCATCTGGGCCGTCGCGTTAAAGACGAGCTGGCCTTCGACGCGCACTTTCAGTTGACGCTTGCCTTTCTCGAACTCCCATGCGTACAACCCGCCGCGCGTGGGCAGCCGCAGGTTGATGCAGTTGTGATTGATCAATTCCCGCGGCGTCGGCGGCGGTAAGTGCTTCGCGAAATACGACGGAGCCCCCACGACCGCCATCCGAATGTCCGGCCCGATACGGACCGCGATCATGTCCTTCGCGACCTGCTCGCCAATACGCACGCCCGCGTCGTAGCGCTCCGCGACGATATCGGTCAGGGCCTGTTCGGCGATGATCTCCACCTTGATGTCCGGATAATCCGGCAGGACTTTCGCGAGCTTTGGCCAAAGGATCGTATCGGCTGCATACTCGGTGGCCGTGATCCGAATCGTGCCGGCGGGCTTTTCCCGAAGTTCACTCAAGGCAGCGAGTTCGGCCTCGATTTCGTCAAGCCGCGGACCGACCGTCCGCAGGAGACGTTCCCCGGCCTGCGTGGGCGAGACGCTGCGCGTGGTGCGGGTCAGCAGCCGAAGACCGAGCCGTTCCTCAAGTCCGCGGATAGTGTGGCTCAGCGCCGACTGAGACACGCCGAGCTTTGCCGCCGCCCGGGTAAAGCTCCGTTCGCGTGCGACCGCGAGGAAGGCAAGGAGGTCATTGACGTTCTCGCGCGGCATTCATGAATTCCTCTCATGGGTTCATGCGCATTTTACCATCTAGTCGCACACTGTCACACGCTCTAGATTCACGATAGTGCGCAGTCGCCGAGGCTGCCGAATCAGTCGAAGGGAGACACAAATGGAGATCAATCGATGCGGCTCGCGGCCTTCCCTGAAAGGACCGGCCGAAAATTTCACCGGCTCGGTAAGAATCGATCCGCTCTTCGACCCGCCCGAACCCGCGCGCACGTTTGGCGCGCTGGTCACGTTCGAACCCGGCGCGCGCACGGCATGGCACACCCATCCGCTCGGGCAGACCTTGATCGTCACCTCCGGATGCGGCTGGACGCAATGCTGGGGCGAACCCAAAGAGGAAATCCGTTCCGGCGACGTGATCTGGTGTCCGCCCGGCAAGAAGCATTGGCACGGCGCCACCGCGACCACCGCGATGTCGCATATCGCAATCGTGGAAAAGCTTAATGGCAAGGCGGTCGACTGGATGGAGAAAGTCAGCGACGAACAGTACCGGGCCTGAACCTATTGTGCCGCGAAGGAGAAAAAACAATGCAGAAACGCAAACTCGGAAAGAGCAATTTGGAAGTTTCGGCTATCGGGCTCGGATGCATGGGATTGAGCTTTGGCTACGGCCCAGCGATCGACAGGCAGCAGGGAGTCAACCTGATCCGGGGGGCCGTCGAACGCGGTGTCACATTCTTCGACACCGCCGAAGCTTACGGCCCGTTCGCGAACGAAGAACTGGTCGGCGAGGCGCTTGCGCCGTTTCGTGGGCAGGTGGTGATCGCTACCAAGTTCGGCTTCGACATCGATCCCGAAACGGGGCAACGCCGGGGAGGAGTTAACAGCCGCCCCGAACACATCAGGCAGGTCGCCGAGGCCTCGCTCAAGCGACTCAAAGTCGAATCCATCGATCTCTTCTATCAGCATCGGGTTGACCCGGACGTGCCGATCGAAGACGTGGCCGGAGCGGTCAAGGACCTGATTCGGGAAGGAAAGGTCAAACACTTCGGTCTCTCGGAAGCCGCGGCGCAAACGATCCGTCGCGCACACGCAGTTCAGCCGGTCACCGCGGTACAGAGCGAATACTCACTGTGGTGGAAACGCCCCGAAGCGGAAGTTTTACCGGCTCTCGAAGAACTCGGAATCGGCTTTGTTCCATATAGTCCCCTCGGCAAAGGATTCCTCACCGGCAAGATCGATGAAAACACTTCGTTCGATAATGCGGACATTCGCAACATCATTCCGCGCTTCACCGCGGAGGCTCGGAAAGCGAATCAGGCGTTGGTTGATCTGATTGGCAGGATCGCAGCGCGCAAGAAGGCGGCACCGGCCCAGATCGCGCTCGCGTGGCTGCTTGCGCAAAAGCCGTGGATTGTTCCGATCCCGGGCACGACGAAGCTGGATCGCCTGGAGGAGAATATCGGAGCGGCCGCCGTCGAACTTGCCAACGACGACCTTCGCGAGATCGAAAGCGTCGCCTCAACAATTACCGTTCAGGGCGCGCGATATCCGGAACAGTTGGAGCGAATGACCTATCGATGATCGGGCGTCCGGGCAATTCGCAGAGAAACTCACTTCCGCGGGATGCACTTGCCGAGCAGATATTCCTGTTCGACCACGTCGAGACCGGTCATCTTCCAATAGTCGGCCCGGCGCTTTGCTTCCGCATGGCATTCCTCGGCTGAGGAAAACTCCTTGGCCGGACCCGTGCCCTTTTGAATCAGGGCCTGATCCGTCGAGTATATGAGCCACTGCGACTCGGGCGCGTTGCGATCGACTTCGTTCTGATTGCTCAGCATCGGAGGCGGGACGGTCAGGATAAATCCAAGAACCAGCCACCCGACGCGGGAAGCACTTGCCCTGTCCATTTGATTCAATCCCATCTTCCGCAATAACCCTGCGGCTCGCCTAAGTCGAGATCGTATCGCCGCGCACGTGCCCTCATGCCCGGCTTATTCACTTTGCTTTTGAGGATCCGCCATGCGATAAGGCGCGAGCGCATTTTCGGATCATCTGACGGAGGTAGAGAAATGGCACAGGGAAGAATTGCGGATCGCGTGGCGATCGTGACCGGTGGTGCGTCGGGTATCGGAAAGGCAACCGTGGAGGTATTCGCCGAGGAGGGCGCGAAGGTAATCGTCGGCGACCTGCCGGACAGCGCCGGTGAGGAAGTCGCGAAGGCGGCGGGCGGCATCTTCGTCGCTACCGACGTCAGCGATCCCAAACAGATCGAGCGCTTGGTCCGCACCGCAATCGAAAAATTCGGCCGGCTCGACATCATGTACAACAACGCCGGGATCGGATTGACGGCGCCGCTGCTCGAACACACCGACGAGCTATACGCGAAGACGATCCGGGTCGATCTCGACAGTGTGTTTTACGGACTGCGTTACGCGGGCAAGGTGATGGTCGCGCAGAAACGCGGCGCGATCGTGAATACTGCTTCCGTCGCGGGGGTGCGGGGGAGCGTCGGATTGGCGGCGTATAATGCCGCCAAGCATGGAGTGGTGGGCCTCACCCGCAATGCCGCCCTTGAACTGGCCTCGGCCGGCGTGCGCGTGAATTGCGTATGCCCCGTGGTCTGCCCCCCGAAAAGCGGCACGAAAATGAGTTAGAGTCCGTCACCGAGAGGAGACGGACGAATGCGGGCGAGTCGGTTCAACGAAGAGCAGATCATCGGGATATTGCGCGAGCATGAAGC
>JAKAVX010000377.1 GCA_021827465.1 Deltaproteobacteria bacterium
GGCTCAACCATCTGCTACGCCTTCATGCAGGCGGTCGGGATGGTGAACGACCATCTGGTGGACTGTTTCCGCTACCGCGAAATTGGCTGAGCGCCCGCGGGACCGATTATGCATCCGGGCGGTGGGTACCGCCGCCGATGGACCTTTTCATCAGCGCGGCCCGGTACGCTCCAGCTTCTCAAACTCTGCCGCCAGCCTCTCCGCCACGAACATCTTGAGCAGGGACTGGTACGGCACGTCGCGCTTGTCTTGGCCAGCAGCTTCAGACGGTCGAGCATCGGCTTCGGCAGCCTGAGCGAGATCGTCTGCGAGGAAGGCTTCAGTTTCGGCAGAATCGCGCGCTTGCCTTTGCGCCAATCGACGAACTCGGTCGAATCGTGTCGCGCCCAGAACTCGCGCTCTTCGTCTTCGCTTTTGAATTTGGGCAATGCCTTTTTCATGACGATCGGTAAATCCTTCGTTCCCCGCGGCTCATGTCGCGCGCCGAGATTACCCGGATCAGCCTCGCGCGAATCGTAAACACCACGAACAACAGCCTTGCGCTGTCGCTCTGCCCGAGCGCGTAAAGCCGTTCCTCGCCTGCGGAGTGCTTCTCATCATTTTCCACCACCAGAGGTCGATTGAGGAAGATCTGGCGCTGCCGCGCCGTTTGCCCAGGGAAAATGTAAACGGCAAGCCGGTCTCGCAGTAATTGTTAGGCTGCGATAGCTGTTGGTAAAACCGTATGCACGGGAGGAAGAATTGGTGGCATGAGCGACAATCTGCCTTTGGACGGGATGCGCGTGGTCGAGCTTGGAGAAGGGATCAGCGCCGCGTTCTGTACACGGATGCTGGCCGGCCTCGGTGCGGAGATATGGAAAATCGAGCAGTCGGGACGGGGCGATCTCGCCAGGCGTAGGCCCGACCTCGACGGCACTGAATGTGACAGCGAAGCCAATCCGCTGTTTCTGTATCTGAATACCGGCAAGAAGAGCATCACGCTCGACTTGCAGGAGCAGCGCGGGCGCGATCTGCTCATGGCGCTGGTGGCGAAAGCCAACTGCGTGGTCGAAAACATGCTCCCGCGAGAGTGGGCCGCGCTCGGCATGGACCCGGGGCGGCTGCGAGCCAACAAGCCCGCTCTGGTCGTCACCTCGATAACTCCATTCGGCCAGACCGGCCCGTATCGTGATTTTGAGGCGACCAATCTCATTGAGTTTGCGATGGGCGGCCAGATGGCGTTGACCGGTGAGCCCTCGCGCGAGCCGCTGGTAAATGGCGGATCGCAGGCCGAGTATCAAGGTGGGCTTCACGCGCTGCCCGGGACACTTGCCGCGTTGGCGCGCGCGAGCGCGACCGGCCAGGGCGAGCATCTCGACATTTCCATCGTCGAGTGCCAGGCAAGCACGCTCGAAACGGCCAATCCCGCCACCGCTGCTCTGGATTCACCCACGTCGGCTCAATGGAAAACGCGGCGCGGCAACATCATTTCCGCCACTTGGGCTCTTTACCAGGTCGCCGACGGATACGCGGGACTGTACTATCTGCCGCGTCAGTACCCCAAAGTGTTCGATCTGATCGGACAGCCGGAACTGCTTCAGGACGACCGGTTCAAGGATCCGCTAACGGCGCTCCAGACCAATGACGAGCTGGTCGCGATAATAAGTGGATATTTCCTCGAGCACGGCAAATTCGAATTGTTCGAACGCGCAGCCAGCCAGAAGGGCTGCGTGGGTTTTGTCGCCTCGATACCCGAGGTGCTGAGTTCGCCGCAGGAAGCCGCGCGCAATTTCTTCGCCCGCGTCACCCATCCGCGCGCAGGGACCTACACTGAACCGACGGCTCCGTGGATTCTCAATGACGGGGAGCGCGACCTTCAGTTTCGGATCGCCGGTCCCGCGCCGCTGCTCGGCCAGCATACCGCCGAGGTGCTGGCCGCGGAACTCGGACTCTCCGCCGCAAAACTCAAGGAACTCTCGCAGGCAGGGATTATCTGACCGATGGCTAAATCAGGACTTCCGCTTGAAGGCATACGGGTTCTCGATCTGACTCAGGCGTGGGCTGGGCCGATGGCAACCAAGACGCTGGCCGATCTGGGCGCCGAGGTAATCAAGGTCGAAGCACCCGGTCACCACGATTTTATTCGGGATTTCTTCGATAAGGACACGGCACCGCCGCGACCGTACAACGCGAGCGGTTATTTCAACGAAATCAATCGCAACAAGCTCGGAGTGGCGATCGAATTCACGCGCCCTGAAGGTTGTGAGCTGGTGCTGGGGCTGGCGGAACATTGCGACGTCATGATCGACAACTCGCGCCCCGGGGTGCTCAAGACGCTCGGCCTCGGCGAGCCTGCCGTACGCCGCCGAAATCCGAACATGATCATTGCGTCGATGCCGGGCTATGGTGGGCGTGGTCCGCAGAGCGATTATTCAGTGTACGGCCCCGCAATGGAGCATACCGCCGGTCTGACCGCGTTTACCGGCTACCTCGATTCAACGCCGCAAAAAACCGGTATCAGCTACGGTGATCCGGTTGGCGGCCTCTCCACTGCCTCCGCGATTATTGCGGCGATTCTGTATCGGCGCCGTACGGGCAAAGGCGTCACGATCGACGTCTCCCAGCGTGAAGGACTCGAAGCCCTGATTGGCGAGGCGTTGGTCGGATATTCTCTGCACGGCCGCGAACCGCAGCGTCAGGGCAATCGCCATGCCTCCATGGCGCCGCATGGCGTGTTCCCCACCATAGGGCGCGCGGCAGGCGCTGATCATTGGATTGCGATCGCGGTACGAAACGATCGGGAGTTCGCGCGCCTGGCCGCCCTGATGGGCGATCCTCCGTGGGCGGGTGAATTTACGACCCTGGCCGAACGCAAGCGGCGCGAAGACGAGCTCGAAGAGCGCATCGCCCAGTGGACGATTCGCTTTGAACGCTACGAGCTGATGCATCAGCTCCAGGCTGCGGGCATCCCCGCCGGCGTGGTGCTGAGCCCGCGCGACCTGCTCAGCGACCCTCATTTCAAGGCGCGCGACTTTCATCCTCTCGTCAACCATCCCGATCACGGCAAGCAACCGGTCAGCGCGCCCGTCTTCCGCGCCAGCGAGACACCTATGGGCATCAGGCGTCCGGCGCCATGCTTCGGTCAGCATACCCGCGAGGTCCTTGGGCGACTGCTGGGCTTGACCGACGCTCAGCTCGGGGAGCTGCAAGGAAAGGGGATAATCGCCGAGATACCAAGCGTGTATCGCGGCTGACCTGCGTCGAAAGACAGGCCTTGACGGCTGGCGCTTTTCTGGATGCCCGGCTGGCAGGGCCTGCGGCGCTCGCTACGGGGCGAGACGGCGGGGCAGGCCTATCTCATGATTCACGAGCAGCGCAGAACGAATTTCTCGCTCGCGATGCTCTACTGGTTTAGCGATTGAGAGCGCGTGACGCCGCGTGCCGGAGCGGCCAGGCGGGCGTAGATCTTGCCGCGATGGAGCAGCACGAGATGCCGGTTGCCGTGCGAGGAAGTGAGCACGGGCGTCAGGTCGAGCGCGTGCGACTGGGTTTCGCGCCATACGCCCGCGGGAACGATTATGTATCCGGGCGGCGCGTCGGAGAGCGGGCCGCGCAGCTCGGGCGCATTGCGATCGAGATAGAAAAGCAGCGGCGCTATCTCTTCGTGGAAGCCGTAGGTGTAAAGCGGCTCTTTTGGGCCGACGGCCCGGTCGATATCGCGCGCGGCCAGGCGATAGGAATCGCCTCCGCAGTCGCGCGCCTCGCGATACGGGATATAGAAGAAATTGAACACGATTGCGGCGGCGGCGACCGCGACGTAGCCGCCGATGACCAAGCGCCGCGCGTAGCGAATCGCAAGTCCCCGCGCGAACCACGCCAGCATCACGGCCGCCGGCGGCCATAGCGGAAGCAGGTAGGAGCGGCGCTTGTAGGCGGCGATATTGAAGAAGACGACGGTCACGAGCCAGAAGATCGCGCACAGCCGCGCCGCCTCGCGAGCGGTGTCGGGGCGTTCGTCCGGCGCCGGAACCGTCGGCCTGCCGTAGAGCAACGCAAGCACCGCGACCGGCACGAGCAGGCTGAACGGCGCCGAGTTCAGCAGCAGCCGCTTGACGTAATACCACCG
>JAKAVX010000378.1 GCA_021827465.1 Deltaproteobacteria bacterium
ACGCGCGCCTGTCTATCGGATGTAAGCCTAATCGTGATCCGGAAGCTTCTTATTGCCAATCGCGGCGAAATCGCATGCCGCGTCATCCGGACCTGCCGCCGTATGGGAATCGCAACGGTGGCCGTGTTCTCCGACGCCGACCGCACTTCGATGCACGCTCGCGAGGCCGATGAAGCGGTCAGAATCGGACCGCCCGAGGCTGCGTGGAGCTATCTGAATGCGGATGCGATCGTCGAGGCGGCGATTTCGAGCGGCGCCGACGCGATCCATCCCGGCTACGGCTTTCTCTCCGAGCATCCGATTCTGGCGAAGCTCTGCCGCGAGAACGGGATCGTATGGGTCGGGCCGTCCGCGGATGCGATCGAATCGATGGGCTCGAAGATTCGCGCGCGCCGAATCGCGGCGGACGCCAGCGTCGCGGGCGTACCCGGTTACGACGGCGAGGATCAGCGTGACGCGCGCTTTGCGGCCGAGGCCGAGGCTATCGGTTACCCGCTCCTGGTCAAGGCTTCGGCGGGCGGCGGCGGGCGCGGGATGCGCCGCGTTGATCACGCCGAGGAACTTTCTCAAGCGCTCGCGCTCGCGCGGCGCGAGGCTGAAGCGGCGTTCGGCGATCCGAGCCTGCTGCTGGAGAAGCTCGTCCTGCGCCCACGCCATATCGAGGTTCAGATCGCCGGCGACAAGCACGGCAACCTGGTCCATCTGTACGAGCGCGAATGCTCGATTCAGCGCAATTATCAGAAGCTCGTCGAAGAAGCGCCGGCGCCTCGCCTTCGGCCCGAGACGCGTGCGACGCTTCACGAGGCGGCGCTACGCGTCGCAAGCGCGATCGGATACGACTCGCTCGGCACGGTCGAGTTCATCCTCGACGCCCGGGGCGGCGCACCGCTGTTTCTGGAAATGAACACTCGGCTTCAGGTCGAGCACGGTGTCACCGAACTTGTCAGCGGCCTCGATCTGGTCGAATGGCAGATCAGGATCGCGGCGGGCGAGCGGCTTCCGCTCGCGCAGGAGCGGGTAGAGTGCCGCGGCTCGGCGATAGAAGTGAGGCTCAACGCGGAGGATCCCGCGGCGGGATACCGTCCGTGCAGCGGGACCGTCGCCGGGTTTCACACCGACGCCGCGCCGGGCATCCGAATCGACACTGGAATCGGCGCGGGTTCGATAGTCACGCCGTATTACGACTCGATGCTCGCGAAGGTGATTGCGCACGGCGACGACCGCACGTCAGCGGTGGCGCGACTCTCATCCGCGCTCGGGCGCGTTGCGATCTTCGGAGTGACGACCAACCAGGCGTTCCTGCGCGACATCGTCCGCCATCCGCGATTCCTCGCCGCCGATCTGACGACGCATTTTATCGAAGAGGCTTTTCCGGGCGGATGGCGCGCCGAGCCCGGCGCGGACCGAATCGAGCGGCTCGCCGCAATCGCGCTCTGGATGCGCGCGATCGGGAATCGCGCGGATACGGGCGCGCAGAGTCCGTGGCAAACGCTCGGCGGCTTCCGCGTCATCGAACGGGCGGGCAGGCCCGCGATGCTGCGCGCTCGCGTCGAACACAGTGGCGCGAGCATAACTGCGGAAATAAGCGGGCGCGCGTCGCGCTTCGAAGTTACCATCGACGGCGCATCCAGTGCCGTCGAGAGCGACTTCGACAATGACTCGGTCGTGATCGTACGCGATGGGCAAACGTACCGGCTCGCCTTTGCCGTCGACGGCGCGCGGGTGATGGTGTCGCGCGACGGCGTCGTGTCGGAGTTTGCGATTTCTCCCGAGATCGAGACGGCGAGCACGCAATCGGCCGCGTCGGCGGGCGGCGCGCCGAGAATCGTCGCGATGATGCCGGGAGTCGTCAATGCGGTTGCCGTGGAAGTCGGCCAGGAAGTCGCCGAAGGCGAAACGATCGTGGTGCTCGAAGCGATGAAGTTGATGCATTCGCTGGTCGCGCCGGTCGCGGGGCGGATCAAAGCAGTGCTGTGTGCGGTCGGCGAAACCGTCGCCTCAGGCGCAATCCTGGTGGAGATAGAACCGAGCGCGTCCGCTGCGTGACGCGCGCCGTCGCGCGACGGATCGCGGTCACCTGCCAAGCGCACAGCGCGCGGAGAACCCGGCTGGCGCAATTGCTCGCGCGGAAGGACCGACTCGATTGTCAGTATGCGATCGGTTCCAGCCGGGCCAGCACTTCGTCGCAGCGATCCAGCAGCCACGGCGGCGTCTGAATCACCGTGCCGAGGCTATCGTAGGGCTCGTCTCTCATGAACGCGTTCTCCAGCGTGTACGCCGCCTCGAACAATGCGCCGCCGGGAGTACGGAAGTACACGGACATGAAGTAACCGCGATTCTTCGCGTCCGAGCAATCCGTGTAGCCGAGTCCTTCCAGGTAAGCCTTGAACTCGGTTTGAGCCTTCTCATCCTCGACTTTGAAGGCGACGTGATGAACGGTGCCCTGGCCGAAGGTCCAACTGCCCTGCGGCAAGTGGGGAGTGTGCTCGATTTCGACGACTTTCCCGGGAGCGCCGTCTCCGACGTCGAAGTGCATCTGCCGCCCCTCGCGCCCGGCGTTCCTGAAGCCCATCGCGTCGCTCATGAACGCCGCCATCTCTTCGGCATCGCGCACGGCGACCGTTACGCCGTAAACGCCTCTGACCGCAAGGTCCGCCGGCACGTCCGCGCCGGTCCATGGCCGGCGTGCGTCTTCCGTCACTCCAACCATCTCGTATTCGATGCCGCAGGGATGGTGAAAGACGAGCCGTTTCGTTCCGAAGCGCTCGGTCGGAGCGCTCGCGATACGATGCTCCGCGAGGCGCCGTTGCCAATATTCGAGTCCGGCCGCAGGAACGGCAAGACTTACGGTTTTCACCTGGCCGGAGCCACGCCGTCCGACGCGCCCGTCCTGCTTCATCGGAAAACAGGTGATCAGCGTGCTCTCGTCGCCGACGCCGTTGCCGTAATAGAGGTGATAGATGGGGATTTTGCCGTCGTACAGGAGCGTCTTCTTGACGCTGCGCAGGCCGAGGGCCTTGATGTGAAAATCGTAGTCTTCCTGGGCACCGCCGACACACAAAGTCAGATGGTGATGGCTCCTGACGGGCGTCTCCATCGTATCCTCCTCGTAATTTCTCACACGCTTCGTGCGCGTGGAGTCACCTTCTATTCCTTGGCCGTTTTGCGCTGCTCCGGCTCGAGTACGAACTCGAACCAGACCGAGTCCGTTTTCGCGCCGTCGCCATTCGATTCCTTACGATATCCAACTACGAGCGACTCCCGCGATCCGAATACCGCATCCGAGTCGAGATACCGATCTCCCGCGATATACAGTGCGGTAGTCAGTGGCCGGTAACCGTGGGCCGAGAGCTTGAAATGAATATGTGCGGGGCGATACGGATGGCGACCCAGTGCGCTCAGCATCCGCCCAACCGGCCCATCGTAAGGCACCGGATAGCTGGCAGGCTTCACCGACATGAATCGGAAGCGCCCCTCGGAATCGGTTCGAAAGCGCGCGCGAAGATTCATCGCCGAATCCTCGAACTGCACGTCATAAAGCCCGCTCGGCGCCGCCTGCCACACGTCAATCGAGGCGCCCGCGACCGGTTCCCCCACCATGGAGACGACCCGGCCTTGCAGAAGAAGCGGCTCGCCTTCAACGTCGCGAGCGACATTCGCGTCCATCGGCATTTCAGGCGCGCCCTCGCGATAAAACGGGCCCAGAAGACTCGACTCGGTAGCGCCCTCCGGCTTGCCGTGATTCGCAATCAGATCGACCAGCGCGCTGAGTCCGAGCGTATCCGAGAGCAGAATGAATTCCTGGCGCTTGTCATCGGTGATATGCCCAAGCTCGGTCAGGAATTCGATCCCTTTCGCCCATTCCTGCGGAGTCAGGGCGACTTCGCGGGCGAATTCGTGAAGATGACGGATCAAGGATTCCATCACCTGCCGCAGACGAGCATCGGGCGCGCCGGAGAAGCGACCCAGGACTTCATCGGTGATGGTTCGTTCGTTGAGAGTGCGCATGGCTACTCCTATAAATGCACAAACGACGCTAACGCCCGTCTCGCAGGAGCCTTGTCACATCCGCCTCGACGCGAGGGCCCTGGAAGAAATGACGGTT
>JAKAVX010000379.1:0-1873 GCA_021827465.1 Deltaproteobacteria bacterium
CTGGGAACGAAGTCGAGCACCCGCCCCTTTCCGGTCGAGCCGGCGCCGCCGGCCTGCTCGGCCAGCATCGAGAGCGGCCCTACCTCGTACATCAGGCGCAGCTTGCCGCTGCTTTTGCCGCCGGCGCTCACTTCGCCGGGATAAAAGAAGATGCCACCCGCGAGCAGGCAGCGATGGAAATCGCCGACGAAGGCGCCACAGTAGCGCAGCGAGTAACCGCCGCCTTTGTCCTTCGGCCCGGTCAGTTGCTCGAGCAGCGCGCGCGCGCCCGGATGCCATCGTGCGGCGTTAGCCTGATTGACGGCGTAGGTCTTGCCTCGCGCAGGCATCCGAATCTTCTCGCGCCACAATACGAATTCGCCAATCCCGCGTTCCAACACGAATGCGTTTACTCCGTCGCCCGTTGTCCATACCAGCATCGTGGCCGGCCCATAGAGTGCGTAGCCGGCCGCGATTTGCTCGCTGCCCGGAGCCAGAATCTCCTCAATTCCGTCACCAGAGCCAGGCTTGCGTCGGCGGACCGCGAAGATGGTTCCGAGCGCGCCGTTTACGTCGGTGTTGGACGACCCGTCGAGCGGGTCGAACAGCATTGCGTAAGAGTCTCGCGCGCGCTGTACTTTGAGATGCTGCGGCTCTTCCATTTCCTCCGAGATCAAAGTACACACCGGCCCGCCGCCGCTGAACGTGTCGAGGAATACATTATTGGACCAGGTGTCGAGTTTTTCGACCTCTTCGCCCTGCACATTGATCTCACCGCTGGAACCCAGTTCGCCCCTGAGCGCCGCGCCGGCAAGCCGGTTGGAAATTCGCTTGACAGCCAGCGCAACCTGTTCGAGCGTCACGATCATTCCCGGCTCGATGCGTGGACCGGCGCCGTGCAGGTAACGGCCCAAAGTGATCATCGATGCTTCAGCCAAAGGATTGCTCATTTTTGCCTCCAGACGCTGGCGCGTTCCGGGTCCATTGAGTTCACAGCGAGCGCCACGCGCGGCCGTCGGCCGCGATCATCAGGGCGCTCTCAACCGGCCCCCATGAGCCGGCGGGATAAATAAAGGGTTCGCTCGGTACGGCACTCCAGGCGTCGAGGATGTGCTGGATGAAGTTCCACGCCGCCTCGACCGTGTCGCGACGCATAAAAAGCGTCTGGTCGCCTATTATCACGTCGCGCAGCAGCGTCTCGTAAGCTTCGGGCGAAGCTGTCACATGATGAAAGTCGACCTTGACCGGCGCCAGACGCATCGGCGAACCCGGCACCTTGGAAATGATCCGCACGTCAAGTCCCTCGTCGGGCTGGATTCGCAGGACGAGTTGATTGGGCGATAGCGCGGGATGCGCGCGTGAGTTGAACAGTACGCGCGGGACGGAATTGAACTGGATTGCTATCTCGCTCGCCCGCTTGGGCATCCGCTTGCCCGTGCGGAGGTAGAACGGCACCCCGGACCAGCGCCAGTTTTCGACGTAGCACTTGAGCGCGACGAAAGTCTCAGTCACGGAATCAGGCGCGACGTGTTCCTCGCCGCGGTAGGCCTTGGTCTTCTCGCCGCTGATCAGCCCCTCGCCGTACTGGCCCCGCACCACCCAGTGCGCAACTTCTTCGACGTCCGGCGTACGCAGCGAGCGCAGCACCTCGAGCTTGGCGTCGCGAATCGCGTCGGCGGAAGTTGAACGAGGCGGTTCCATCGCGATCATGGTGAGCACCTGCAACAGATGGCTCTGGACCATATCGCGCAGCGCGCCGGCACTCTCGTAATACGCGGCGCGCGTACCGATCCCCTCACTCTCGCCGACGGTTATCTGGACGTGATCGATGAAGCGCGCGTTCCACAACGGTTCGAAGATCGTGTTGGCGAACCGCAGCACCATCAGGTTCTCC
>JAKAVX010000379.1:1883-4105 GCA_021827465.1 Deltaproteobacteria bacterium
GGTTCTCCACCGTCTCCTTGCCGAGATAGTGGTCGATGCGGAAAGTCTGGCTCTCGTCGAAATAGCGCGCCATGCGGCGGTTGATCTCGGCGGCACTCAAAAGGTCGTGTCCGATGGGCTTTTCGACCACGACCCGGGTAAACGCGCCGGAGTCCTCGGGCGCGCGGATCATCCCCGCGCGGCGCAGACCCTCCGAGCAGGCGTCGATGAAGCCAGGCGGAATCGCAAAATAGAATACCCGGTTGCCGCCTGCGTTGAGCTGATGATCGAACTCTTCAAGCCGCGCCTTAAGCGCCTGGAAATCGCCCGCTTCCGTGAAGCGGCCGCGCACGAAGTGCAGCACCGGCGCGAACCTTTGCCAGTTATTCTCATCCAGCGGGCGCCGCGAGTACTTCTCGATTCCCTCGCGTGCCCATGCCCGGTAGCGCTCGTCATCGAGGTCTTCCATCGAAAACGCCACGATTCCAACGCGCTCGTGCAGTTCGTGGTCAACCGTTAGGTTGTACAGCGCCGGCAGCAACTTGCGATGGCTCAGATCACCCGCGCCGCCGAAAATCACCATCACGCACGGTGGTTCCCGAACCGTACTGCCGTGCTCGAACTTCTCAGGCTTATCGATGATCGCCATTCGCCATCGCCAGGTATTGAGGTTAAATCGCCATTGAGTCCCCGCGCGGGCCTCGGCGAATCGCTTTAGCGAGCCTAACGTAATCCGCTCAGCTTGCCCAAGCAAGATGCGCGCTTGTCACAGACACACATCCCTGAGGTATAAACGCTTTAGAAGGTCGACTATTTGGAGTAGCGACGCGCAAAGGAGCAGATCGATCGGTGAGCGCGGAGAAAGACGCGGGCCATGACCCGTCGGGCAGTGATCAGCAGTGTTTTCGGCCCCGAAGTGCGTGCGTAATGTTTTAGAGCAGCGATTCGCGCTCGTGCGGCGCAGGTGCGCCCTGTTTGCGAATGTACCCAGCGGGAATATGATTAATTGTGATGTGTAGTATCACGCGGGTCGCCACCTGGATCTTGTGCTGCCTTGAGGTGCTGGCGTTGTCTGCCTGCATGACGTTGCCAACCTCAAGCGGTTCATCCTCCAGCGGATACTCGTTTGGCGGCCTGCCGTCGCCGAGCTTTTTTTCAAACAGCTATTCCTCCAGTGGCTCCTCGCCAGGCAGCTATGCTTCCGGCTCCACCGCCTCAGCGGGCGGCTATACTAACGCGGGCAGCTCCGGCCCGGACAATTCCGCTTCACAGACAACAGTGCCGCCAGGTTACACGGGCGACACCGCGAAAAGCGGAGCCCTCACAAGCTATCTGCAGAACCATCGCCTCCCGCTGGTAGGGGCGCAAGTACTCGCCGATAGCAGTGGTAACCAGCAAGTAGTCCTTTATGGCTTCGTGGCGACCGATTTCGGCAAGCAGGACGCCGCCGACAAGGCGCGCCGCTATCTAAACAACCCCAATGTCCCAGTGATCAACCGGATCGCGGTTCGGCCGGAGCTGGCCTCGGGCGGTACTGGCTCAGCGCCGTCCAGCGGCTACTCAAGTGGTTCGTACGGCTCGACCGGATCGGCCGGCGAGCAACTCGGCGGCGTACAGAGTTACGAGAACCAGGCGCAGCAACAGCAGTACATGCAAAATCAGGGTAGTGCCCTTAGCACGATCGTTCCGCTGATCGGCATGATGGGCTTGCTGAGCTTTGGCAGCGGCGGCATTGGAATTGGCGGCGGTTATCCTCCGACTTACGGTTCGCCATATGGCGGCTCGCCATTCGGCACACCCTTTGGATCGCCCTTCGGCATGCCGTACAGCCCATATGGCTCGCCTTACGCGCCGAGCTTCGGCTACCCCGGCGGCTTTCCTTAAGCGAACGCTCGCGACCAGTTTCGTAATTCCTAGCTGAGTTCGCCAAAGAACGCGCGAATATCGTCGGCGAGTAGCGACGGTTCCTCCATCGCCGCGAAATGCCCGCCCGAGGGCATCACCGTCCAGCGCACAATATTATAAGCGCGCTCGGCCCAACTCCGCGGCGGACGCATCAGTTCGACGGGAAAATTGGCCACCGCGGTCGGCGTTTCGATCCTCGTGTCGGGCTTCAGACGCCATGGATGGTGGCGCGCCTCATAGTACAGGCGAATCGATGAATTTATCGTCCCGGTCACCCAGTAGATCATCACGTTGGTCAGCAACTGGTCCTTGCTGAAGCGGCTCTCGACATCGCCATG
>JAKAVX010000380.1 GCA_021827465.1 Deltaproteobacteria bacterium
CGTCATCACCGGGCCGATCGCAAGACCGTCCAGCCCGTCGGTGAGATTCACCGCGTGCGACGAGCCCACGATTACGAGCATCGCGAACGGCACGTAAAGCCATCCGAGATTGGGGTTGACGTTTTTCAGAAATGGCACGGTCAGATGGGTGTCGAAGCCGAGGAAGCCGAACAGCCACACGGCTGCGATCAACGCAATCGTAAACGATAACGCGAGCTTGACCGGGCCGGAGAGTCCCTTGCCGCGACCGCGGCGCAGCTTCAGGAGATCGTCGGTCAGGCCGATCGCGCCGAAGCATACGCTGACGAAGATCGCGACCCATACGTACTGGTCGCGAAGGTCGGCGAGAAGAAGGGTTGCGGCGATACACGAGGCAAGGATCGCCAGGCCGCCCATCGTGGGCGTACCGGCCTTCTTCTGATGGTTCTGCGGAACCTCGTCGCGGATGGTTTGTCCGATATGCGCAGCGCGAAAACGCTGTATCAGCATCGGGCTCCACGCAAACGAGAACGCGAGCGCCGCAAGCCCCGCCATCACCGAGCGGAAGGTCTCGTAGCGCAGGACGTTCAGCACCGGATAGAGGGTGTGGAGCGGAAACAAAAACAGATAGAGCATCAGGGTGGACCGTTTATTTCAGTGTCCGAGTTACAAACGTTCGGGCAAGCGTACCCCCGACGCCTATCGAAAGCCGACGACGCCTGCGGCGGCCCGACTGCGAAAAATTACCTTTCCACGCGCTGGCGGAGATAGGGCCCGCCCCTGACAAAGCGTTACGCGCCGAGCCTGGCGGCAATCTCGCGGACGACCTCGCGATCGTCAAACCTCAGGACGCGGTCGCCCACGAGCTGGTAATCCTCATGGCCCTTACCCGCAATAATTATCACATCTCCGGGCCGCGCGAGCCCGAGAGCGAGCGCGATCGCGGCGCGGCGGTCGGCCTCGACCAGATATCCGCTCGAAGAGCCGGCATCCATCGGGGCGATCCGGCGAATCCCGGCGGCCTTAAGCCCATCCTCAACCTCGGCGATTATCGCGAGCGGATCCTCGGTTCGCGGATTGTCGGAAGTGAGGATCGGGAGATCCGACAGACGCGCCGCTATCCCGCCCATGATCGGACGTTTGCCGCGGTCGCGGTCGCCGCCGCATCCGAACACGCAGATGAGCCTGCCGCGCTTGAGCGTCCGAAGCGTGCCGAGCACGGCTTCGAGCGCGTCGGGCTTGTGGGCGTAATCGACGAGAACGTTCACGCCCTGACGCGCCGGGACCTTCTCCAATCTGCCGGGGGCCCCTGGGCATCGCCTCACCCCTTCCGCCACCGCTTCCCCTTCGATGCCCAGGGCCACCGACAGAGCGGAGGCCCCGAGGATATTCAGCAGGTTTATCTCGCCGACGAGCGAGGACTCGATCTCAATCGTGCGCCCGAGCGCGCGAATCGTCGCGCGGGTTCCGTCCATCCCGGTCGTGAAGCCGAGCGGATGGACGTCGAACGCCGAATCAAGCCCGAAGGTTACCTTCCTTGCCCGCGTGGCTTGAAGCACGCGGGGCGCGTAAGGGTCGTCGCCGCGCACCACCGCAAGCGGCTCGGGATGAGCGCTCGCGGCGAGAAGCTCGCTGAAGAGCCGGAGCTTGGCCGCGAAATAATTCTCGATCGTGCCGTGGTAATCAAGATGGTCGCGCGCGAGATTGGTGAACAGGCAGGCGCGGAAGTTGAGCGCGTCGACGCGGCCCTCGGCAAGTCCGATCGAGGAGATCTCGGCGAACGCGCGGCGCGTCCCGTCATGTTCCATCCGGGCGAGCGCGCGTTCGAAATCCACCGACTCGGGGGTGGTCAGCCCGCTGTAAATCTTTTCCTTGCCGACGAAGATGCCGAGCGTGCCGATTATTTCCGCCGGGATTCCGGCCGCCTCGGAGATCGAGCGGAGCAGATATGTCGTCGTGGTCTTGCCGCTGGTTCCGGTCACGCCGACCAGTTCCACCCGTTCGCTTGGAGCGCGATAGAAGCGCGCGGCGGCGCGGCCCATCAGGAGCCTCGGCCGCGAAGCCTCGACGACAGTCACCGCGGGGCGCGCCATTCCGCCTTCCCATCCATCCACCACCACTGCGCGCGCCCCACGGTTTATCGCCTCGGTCAGGTTGGTCCGGTTTTTTCGGGCGTCCCGCGCGAGCGAGAAGAACAGGTCGCCGGACCGTGTCTCGCGCGAGTCGTAACTCAGTCCCGAGATTTCCACTTCCGTGTCGCCGTCTATCCGCCTCACCGCCTCGCCCGAGAGCAAGTCGCGGAGCTTCACGGCGCCCTCCCTAATCGGGTCCGGCGCGCGCCGGCGGCATGACGCGCGATGACGTTGCGCGCAATCCCGCCGGCCGGCGAATCGTCGACAGAGGCAAGCTCAAGCTTTATCGGCAACTGCGCAAGCGGGCTTCCAGGCGCCGGTTGCTGCTTGACGACGTAACCGTCGCCGGTGACCGAGAGATTGAGTCCCGCACGCCGCGCGGTCTCGAACGCCTCGCGCAGGCTCTGCCCTTCGAAATCCGGCGTAGCATTTCCACTCGCGCCGTCCTTGTCGGCAACGCTCTGAGTTCCGGGGATTGAATTGGAAGGCTCGGCGGCGCTCTTGCGCGAAAGACCGAGCAGGCGATCGATCGAAAGCAGGCTCGCGGTATCGTAAGCCGGCGGTGCGTTCGAGGCGATATCGAGCGCGCGCGCAGATCCCAAAGCTATCTGGCTGAAGACCGGCGCCGCGACCACTCCGCCGAAGTGCCCGTGGCCAACGTCGTAAAGCACTACCAAAATAACCAGCCGCGGGTCGTTGGCGGGCAGAAATCCCACGAACGAGGCGACGAAATGGTTTTGATAATATCTGCCCGAGGCCGGATCAACCATCTGCGCGGTGCCCGTTTTGCCCGCGACCAGGAATCCATCCACCTGCGCACGACGGGCGGTCCCATCGGGACCATAGACGACGTTGCGGAGCAGCACATTCACCTGATGGGCAATAGCCGGCGCGACCGCGCGATCGATAACCTGCGGCGTATGGGTCAGCACCGCGTGGCCCTGCGGGTCGCGGATCGACTTCACCACGTACGGGCGCACCACCAGCCCGCCGTTGGCGATCGCGGAGTACGCCACCGCGAGCTGCATCGGAGTGACCGCGACGCCCTGCCCGAAGGCATGATTGGCAAGATCGATCTGCCGCCAGGTGGACGGCTTGCGCAGGATTCCGGTCGCTTCGCCGGGGAGATCGATTCCGGTTCTGCGGCCGAGCCCGAAGGTTCCCAGCCCGCGGTAAAAGCGATCGGCGCCAAGTTGGAACGCGATTTTCGACGCGCCGATATTCGATGAAACTTCGAGGATATGGCCGAGATCGAGGTATCCGTGCGGGCTGTCGTCGTGGATCGTCCTGCCGTCGACGCGAAAGGCGCCGTTCTCGCAGTAGAACATCTCGGTCGGCGTGATCGCATGGTCCTCGAGCGCGATCGACGCAAGCATCGCTTTCATGGTCGAGCCGGGCTCGAACACGTCCTGGATCGCGCTGTCATGCAGACGATCATGCACCGAATCGGGACGGGCGCTTACGTTGGCGAGCGCCAGAACCTCGCCCGTGAACGGGTTGAGCACGACCGCGGTGCCATGCTTTGCGCCGCTTGCGGCGACCTCCTCGGCGAGCCGGTTTTCGGCAAGCGACTGGATGCGCGCATCGATCGTCAATTGCACGCGGTCGCCCGGCTCGGGCGACTTGAGCGCGAGCGGACTGTCGAAGATCGGATGGCCGTAGGCGTCGTGATAGAAGGTCAGATCGACCGGTTCGCCGCGGATATACCGGTCATACTGCAATTCAACTCCGGAGAGCCCCTGGCCATCCATCCCCGCCAACCCAACCACCGCCGCGGCCAGGTCGCTCTCCGGATAAAACCTTTTGTATTCGCTGAGCGCGCCCACTCCGTCGAGTCCAAGCGCCTCGACTTCGCGCGCGCGCTCGGGCGCGATTCGCCGCCTGAGCCATACGAACGGCGCCGGCTTCATAAGAAGCGCTTCGAGCCGCGCGGGCGTCATTCCCAGAAGCGCCGCGAGCTTCACCCGCTCCGACGCCGTACTGCTC
>JAKAVX010000381.1 GCA_021827465.1 Deltaproteobacteria bacterium
CTGATCGTCGACCATTACGAAGAGCACTGGCACAGCCTCGCCTACGTGCTGGTGCACGGGCGCGCCAGCGTGGTCGAGGAGCGCGAGGAGTACCTGCTCGCGCTGCGCAGCCTGCGCGACAAGTATCCGCAGTACCGCGCGATGGCGCTGAGCATCGAGAACAACCCCGTCGTGCGGATCGAGCCCACCCGCGTCCACGTTTGGGGCGAGCGTTTCAAGCTCATGCCCAGCCCAGCGGGCCGGCCTCCATCGACTTAGCGCCGGGCTGGGCGATGCGAGAGCTGAATCAAATCGCCTGCGCGGTTGCCGATTCGTCGCTTGATGGATGGCTGTTTTACGATTTTCGCCACAGCGACCCGCTCGCCTACCGTATCCTGGGTCTCGCATCCGAGGGCATAACGACCCGGCGATGGTTCTGCTACGTGCCTGCTTACGGCGCGCCGCGCGCGCTGGTCTCAGCGGTCGAAGCAGAGCGTTTGGCGGAACTGGGAATTGATACGGTGGTGTACTGTTCGGCCGACGGGATGCTCTCGGCGCTCCGCGGCATGCTCAGAGGCGCGCAGCGCATCGCGATGAACTACTCGCCCCAATGTGCAATTCCTTACGTTTCGCGTGTCGATGCAGGCACTGTGGAAATGGTCCGCGCGCTCGGAGTCGAAGTCGTATCGGCCGCCGATCTGATCCAGCTTTTCGAGGCGCGACTTGAACCCGCGCAACTTGAGAGCCATCGGCGCGCGGTAGCGGTGGTGCGCCGCGTGGTCGACGAGACCTTCGGCGAAATCATGCGCGCCCTCGAATCTGGAGCACCGGTCAGCGAATACTCGGCACAGCAATTCGTACTTACGCGCTTCACCGCGTATGGCTTGATGACCGACGACCCGCCAATCGTCGCGGTCAATGCCGACGCTGCGCGGCCGCACTTCCTGCCTTCGCCTGGCGCCGATAGGCCGATCCAGCGTGGCGACCTGGTGCTGCTCGACCTTTGGGCCAAGGAGCCTGGAGCGGACAGCATCTATGCAGACCTGACCTGGATGGCTTATGCGGGTGAGCGGGTGCCCGAGGAATACGCGCGTGTTTTTGCGATCGTAACTGAGGCACGCGACGCCGCGGTTGATTTCATCAGGACCCGCGTGGTCGCCGGGCAGACGGTCCGCGGCGAGGAGGCCGACCGCATAGCGCGCGGCGTGATTGAGCGCGCCGGCTTTGGCCCGCAGTTCGTCCATCGCACCGGCCATTCGATCGGCCGCGAGGTTCATGGCGCCGGCGCCAACCTCGACTCGCTCGAAACGCACGACCATCGCGCGCTGATGGATCGATCCTGCTTCTCAGTCGAGCCGGGAATTTACCTGCCGGGACGCTTCGGCGTGCGCAGCGAACTGAACATGACGATCCGGGACGGCCGCGCCGAAGTGAGCGCCGGACCGGCCCAACGCGAAATCGTTGCGCTGCTCAAGTAGTGGGACTTTCCAGATCTCAAGGCGCTCGCTCGGCCGCAAAAAAATCTTCAGCGGTCAACGGTCGCGCTTTTTCGCCTCGGGCGAACAATTATCATGGTAGAAGGCGTTGGCACGGAAAGCGGAGGGCGTGGATAATTGTGTTGGAAGCGCAATGCAACGACCTGCGGATTTGAACAATGACCGCCGAATGATTCGCGCAATTATTTTCGACCTCGACGGAACGCTGGCCGACACCGAACCGCTCCATTTCGAAGCCTTCGCGCACGTCTTACGCGGCGAGGGAATCGAACTAGACCGCGCGCAATACTTCAGCCGGCTAATCGGCTTCGACGATCGCGACTGCTTCACCACGGTGCTGCGCGAAAACTGCCGCGTCATGGCAGACGGGTTGCTCGCGGCGCTCATCGCACGCAAAGCCGCGGTCTACCAAAAACTGCTCGCCGGCCGCGACGTGACCTTTCCTGGCGCCGCCGACTTCGTGCGTCGATGCGCCCGGCGCTTCCCGCTGATCGTGGCGACCGGCACGCTGCGCGTCGAGGCGGAACTGATCCTCAAGCGCGCTGGTATACGCGAGCTTTTTGCCGACATCATCGCGGCCGAAGATGTCGAGCACGGGAAGCCCGCACCGGAGGGTTTCCAGAAAGCCCTTAGGCAGCTGGATTTTCTGCTGCGCCTGCGCCCTCCGTTGGAGCCAGCCGAATGTCTCGTAATAGAAGACACAATAGCTGGCATCGAGGCCGCGCGACGGGCCGGGATGCGGGTGCTGGCTCTATGTCATAGCGCGCGCCGCGAAGAACTCGCAGGTGCCGAAGTCGTACGCGATTCGCTAGCCGAAACCGATCTGGACGAACTCCTTCGCGAATTGTCTCAATAAGAAACTTTATCTATCAATACCTTATGGCCTTTAAGATGCCCTAACTCTTGCCTCCTTGAGCGCGAAAGCTAGACTAGGCTTATAGCTTCCTATCAGAGCTGGATTGGCTAAAAGCGCTAGAGGCTAGTATGCACATCAAATCGATCGACCCCGGACAGGCGGCTAAAACCGCCGCCATCATGGCCTTCATCTCGCTCCTGATGCTCACCTACCCGCTGGCGGCAGCAGCATGGCTATTCTCGGTCGCTCTGCCGCACAAGCATTTCATGATTCTGCTGCTAGTGCCGTTCTTCTATGCGCTGGCGACCTATTTTCTGGTGGCGTTCGGTTGCATGCTCTTCAACTTCGCGGCGCGCACGACCGGAGGGATTCGAGTAGAAGTCGTTCACGCCATGCGCGACAGACTGGACACTGTGGACGGGAGCGCGAAGGAGCGCCACGCTTCAGCGGCTTAGCCGCGGACGCAGCAATAGGCCTGGTGCGAATCGCTAGATCGAGGATCGGCCCAGCGCGGCCAATAGCCGCTCTTTTAGATTGTCGAACGGGCCGTTCGACATGATGAGCGCGACGTCGCCCGACCGCGCTTTGGCAACCATCCGCTCAAGGATGTCCTGGGTCGATGCGCAGCTGAAGGCTACCGGTCCGCGCCGGTTGATCGCGGCTGCGAGTTCCTCGACCGAGAGACGGCCCTCGGGCGGAATCGGATCATTTTCCTTGAAATAGACCGGAGCCAGGAAGACGCGCGCGGCGCGGTCGAAGGCGGTGGCGAACTCGGCCTGAAAGACGTTGCGGCGGGCGGTGTTCGAGCGCGGCTCGAAAGCGGCTAGGATGCGCCGTCCAGCGAAACGCTCGGCGATCGCGGCCAGCGTCGCGCTAATCGCGGTCGGATGATGCGCGAAGTCATCGACCACGGCCACGCCTCGCGCCTCGCCAAGCAATTCCTGGCGGCGAGCCACGCCGCGAAATGATTTTAGACCACGCGCGATTTCATCGACGCCAAGCCCGAACTCAATCAGCAGCACCGCAACACCGAGCGCGTTGGCGACGTTCATCCGGCCGCCGATTGGCAGGTGCAGGCCATGCGCGATGGTTCTGCCGCGGCGTTCAATCGAAAAATGCGCACCGTCGGCTTCGACGCTCACGTCGGCGGCTCGAAATTCGCCGGCACCCAGGCCGAAAGTGACGCGACGCGCCGGTGAACTCTCCACTACCTCCAACGCGGCCGGCGAATCGGCGCATGCCACGAGCACTCCCGCGGCATCCATTCGCGCGGCCAGCGCGCGAAATGCGGACTTTACGTGACCGAGGTCGCGATAGATGTCGGCGTGGTCGAACTCGACTGCGGTCAGGATTGCGCCGCGCGGCCGATAATGGAGAAACTTCGGCCCCTTGTCGAAGAATGCCGTGTCGTACTCATCACCTTCAATGACGAAATCGCTACCCGCACCGAGGCGGTAGTTGGAGCCGAAGTCCTTGGCCACGCCTCCAACCAGCATCGAAGGATCGCGCCCGGCGGTGTCAAGCACGTGCGCCATCATCGCCGTCGAAGTCGTCTTGCCATGCGTGCCGGCGACCATAAGGACCTGCTTCGCACTGAGAAAAAAATGCCACAGCGCCTCAGGCATCGAGAGATACGGCAGCGGCCCTTCGAGCAGCGCCTGCGCCTCGGGATTGGCGCGCGTGACCACGTTGCCGACCACCACCAAGTCCGGCGCCGGCGTAAGGTTTTGCGGGCCGAAACCAATCTTCACCTCGACCCGCAG
>JAKAVX010000382.1 GCA_021827465.1 Deltaproteobacteria bacterium
CAAGCGCAGACCATAATTCCGACCCGCAATCATTGAAAATGGCGGGTGCGCGGGCGCACCGCCGAATCACTCCTCGGCCGAATCCTCGTCATCCTCGTCCAGCCCTCGATTGCGTCGGCCGAACGCCACGCCGCGTTTCGAAGAACGGATGAACTCGGCCATTTCGAGCACCTCGGGAGTCGCGAGACTCTCCGAGAGAAGCCTTTCAACCGCAAGCTTGAGGTTTTGACGCCGTCCGAACAGTGCCGTGAAAGCCTCTCGAAGCGCGCGTATCTGGCCGGTTTTGAACCCCGTGCGCCGAAGTCCCACAACATTTATCCCGCGCAGCGTATGGGTCAGGTCCATGATGCAGAACGGGGGGACGTCGCGGCTCGTGCGGCTCAGCCCGCGCAGCATCGCAAGCCGCCCGATCCGGGTGAACTGATGCACTACGCAGTTGCCCGAGACGATTGCCCGGTCGCCCACCTCGACCCATCCCGCGAGCAGCGCGCCGCCCGCGATTATGGCCTGGTTTCCGACCCGGCAGTCGTGCGCGGCGTGCGAGTTCTGCATGAAGAAATTGCCGTCGCCGATTACGGTTTCCCGCCCGTGCTCGCTGGCGCGATGTATAGTCGTGCCCTCGCGAAAGATGTTACGGCTTCCGATACGGACCGCGCGCGGTTCGCCGGTATAGGCGAGGTCCTGCGGCTCGTCGCCGATAACCACATTGGGATGCAGGACGTTGCCCTCGCCGAGTTCGGTGTCGCCAAGGATCGTCACGTGGCTGATAAGCCTGGTCCCCGCGCCCAGCCTGACACGGCCGTCAAGAAAGCAAAACGGACCGATAACGACATCGGCGCCAAGCACGACGTCCGGACCGACTACGGCGCTTTGATGGACGCGCGCATCCGCGCCGGGCTTCGCACTAGACGGCATCGTTCGATGCAATCCGCCGGCTCAATGAAGGGTCCTTTTGTTGGGCAGGTCGTCGGGATGCTCGCGGTCGTCGGCTTTTCCGCCCGCGACCCGGTATTCCTCGCTTGCCCAGGTTCCGAGATCGATCATGCGGCATCGCTCCGAGCAGAACGGACGAAATCGATTCGCGGGCGAGACGTCAACCGGCTTGCGGCAAATCGGACAGCGCATGTTCCTTTTACCCTGCGATCAAGGCTGCCAAATCAGGCCGGAAGCTTCAACGCCCCGGACCGCCGTCGATCCAATAGCCGATGTCCGAGCATCGTGACGAGCCGCCGTCGACCTCGAAAGTCCTGGTCTGCGGGATGTACGCAAAGCGCTCGACGTAGCAGAGCGTCGGACGTGCCGGTCCGTGGTAGGAAGCCGCCACCACCAATGCAAGCCGGGTCTGCCCGGACAGAACCGCGTCGATTTGGTCGTCGGGCGCATGAACGAAAATCTGATGCGGAACCGAGGGAGAAATGATTCCCGCCCTGAGATCGACTTCGTCGCTGGCCGGCTTGCCGTCGAGGAAAACCCGTCCTCTCACGACCGCATCCTCGGCCGCAACGTTGCCGAAGTTGCGATAACGGACCACAAGGCGACAGTCGCCGGGATGCTCTCTATCGAGAGCGACTTTCTCGACCCCGAGATACGGCCGCTCGGAGGCATCGTAGAGGGCGGTCGCGATACTTGCGGTGCGCCACGTTGCGACCGCGCTAAAGGCCGTGGCAAGCACCATCAACACCGCCATCAACTCGGCAAAGCCCACGTATTCAACCAGCTTCCTGTAACGCGACTCGTCACGCATGAAGCTTCCCCCGCCGCTTCGAAACCACCGCTGCCGGCGCCATTTTCTATCCGTTTGGCAGGCCCAGCCGAGCGGGGCCCCGACCCCGCGCAGAGTCTAGGACGGCGCGCGGAACCAAACCACCGCAAGCGCCGGCAGAGTGACCGCGATCGAATACGAAAAACCCAGCGACTCGATTTCCTGCGCTTCCAGTCCGCCCTCGTTTCCGGAGTTCGTCCCGCCGTAATACGAGGAATCGGTGTTGAGGATCTCTCGGTAAAAGCCCGGCCCCGGCACGCCGACCCGATACGGCGAGCGCATCACGGGCGAAAAGTTGCACACGCAGATGATCTTATGCCCGCTCGACGGCGCGATTCTCATGAAGACGATCACGTTGTCGTCGGCGTTGTCGGGCGCGATCCACTGGAATCCCGAAGGCTCGACGTCAGCCTCCCATAGCGCCGACTCGACCCTGTAATGCCAGTTCAGATCGCGCACCAGGCGCTGGAGCCCGCGATGCTCGTCGTAGTCGAGCAGGTTCCAGTCGAGGCTCTCGTCGTGGTTCCATTCGCGCCACTGGCCGAATTCGTCGCCCATGAACAGCAGCTTCTTGCCGCATCGCGCCCACATATACGCGTAAAGCGCGCGCAGATTTGCGAACTGCTGCCATCGGTCGCCGGGCATCTTCGAAAGCATCGAGCTCTTTCCGTGCACCACCTCGTCATGGGAAAGCGGAAGCACGAAATTCTCGCTCCACGCGTAGAGCATCCCGAAGGTGAGGTCGCGATGGTGATAACGGCGATAGACCGGATCGAGCGAGAAATATTCAAGCGTGTCGTGCATCCAGCCCATGTCCCACTTGAGCCCGAAACCGAGTCCGCCCGCGTAGGTCGGCCGGCTGACCCCGGCCCACGCGGTCGATTCCTCGGCCATCATCACGATACCCGGGTTAAGCGCGTAGGCCCGCTCGTTCATCGCGCGTAGAAACGAGATTGCGTCGAGGTTTTCCTTTCCGCCGTACGGGTTCGGCACCCATTCGCCGTCGCGCCGTCCGTAGTCGAGGTAAATCATCGACGCGACCGCATCGACCCGAAGCCCGTCGGCATGAAACTCGCCGAGCCAGTAGAGCGCGCTGGCAATGAGAAAGCTGCGAACCTCGTTGCGCCCGTAGTTGAAAATGTACGTATCCCATTCGGGATGATGGCCGAGGCGGGGATCGAGATGCTCATAGAGCGCGGTGCCGTCGAATCGGCCGAGGCTGAACGCGTCGCGCGGAAAGTGTGCGGGCACCCAGTCGAGGATCACGCCGATATTGCGCCGATGCATCTCGTCGATGAAGAACCGGAAGTCGTCGGGCGTTCCAAGGCGCGAGGTCGGCGCGAAATATCCGCTCACCTGGTAGCCCCACGAGCCGGCGAACGGATGCTCCATCACGGGCAGCAGCTCGACATGGGTGAATCCCATGTCCGAGACGTAGTCGCCAAGCTGCTCGGCAAGCTCGCGGTAGTTGAGCGAGCGATAATCCTGCTCGGGAACCCGGCGCCATGAGCCCAGATGCACCTCATAGACCGACATCGGGCTCCTGACCACGTCGCGCCCCGCCCGCCCGTCCATCCATTCGTGATCGTTGAAATGGTAAGAAGAGCGCGACACGACCGAAGCGGTCGCCGGCGGCGTCTCCATCTGCGTCGCGAACGGATCGGCCTTGAGCAGCAGCCCGCCGTCGCCGGTGCGAATTTCGTATTTGTACTTGGTGCCGGGGCCGGCGTCGGGCACGAACAGCTCCCATACGCCCGAGCTTCCGAGCACCCGCATCACGTGAAGCCTGCCGTCCCATCCGTTGAAATCGCCGATTACGCTGACGCTGCGCGCGTTCGGCGCCCATACGGCGAACGATACCCCGCGAACCCCGTCGATCTCGCGCGGGTGAGCGCCGAGCTTGTCGTAAACCCGCTCGTGCCGACTCTCGGCCCAGAGATGAAGGTCGAGTTCGCCGACCGTGGGAAGGAACCGGTACGGATCGACGACGGTGAAGGTCTCGCCGTGCGAGTAATGGACCTCCAGGAGATATTTGAAGACCTCGCGGCGCTCCGGGATCAGAATTTCGAAAAATCCGTCGTCATGCCGCTGCTCCATCGGGAGGCGAATCTTTCCCTCGATAATCAGGACGACTTGCTCGGCGTCGGGCCGATACGCGCGAACCACCACCCCGTCGGGCGTCGGATGGATGCCGAGGAGCGAGTGCGGGTCGGGATGCTCCAGGGCGAGCAGCCGCTCGATTTCGGCATTCGGCGCCTGCCATGCTTCCTGCATCTCAGTGTCGTCGCTATCGGTTCGAACCGGATCCTTCATGCCCTCATTCCCTGCC
>JAKAVX010000383.1 GCA_021827465.1 Deltaproteobacteria bacterium
TACGAAGACCTTGCGCGGGGGTTTGACCAACTCGGCCAACTGGGCAAGCTGGTCCGGGTGGACGCCGGATATTTCGTGGACCTTTTCCGGTGTGTATTCAGCGACGCGCTTCCTCAGCAACTCGAAGACCGTTGTCACCTCGACCGGTTTCTTGTCCTTGAGCGTAATCTTGCAGGCGCCCTCGAGCGCATAGTCAAACGACATTGCAAGCGTGCCTTTGGGCAGTGGCTCGGGCTTGCCGGTCGCGCTGTCGATTGCGAAGAACTGCTCCGCGTCCGCACCCTCCTCCAAGTCGGACGCGCGCAAGAATTGCTGATTGTCCAAGCGGACCAGAACCGGGAGATCGGTCTGTTCCTTCATGAACTCGAGATCAAGCCATCCCTTCTCGATCAGGATTTTGCAGACCCCCAGCCAGATTGCCGGATCGGCGGACCAGTTGACCGGCAGCCACATATCCGCAAACTGGGCAGTGGCATTCTTGTCGGGCGCAATCGCAACCACTTTCGCACCGCGATAGCGCGCCTCGAGTATGTAGTGGATATCGGGAATGTTCCCATACGCGGGATTCGACAGAGCTATGATCGTGTCAGCGAGGAACCAGGTCTCGATTCCTGGAGCCTGCTGAAATTGCCCGAAGGTCAGATACTGGCCGGGATTGAAATCACCGATGAGAAAATTGAGATCGTAGCTAACCCCTCCCAGGCGTGCCACGAACCCGGTCGCGGCACCCTCGCCACCGCCGCGCAACACCCCGGCGCCATTGGTTCCATGGTCGTCGGAGAGCGCCTGCGGCCCATATTTCTGGATTATCTCGACAAATTTGCTGGCGATTTCATCGTAGGCCTGCTCCCAGCTAATCCGCTCCCACTGACCGCTGCCCCGATCGCCTTTGCGCTTCATCGGGTATACCAACCGGTCGGGACCATACATCGCTTTGGAGTGCTGGTAGCCTTTCTGACATCCACGCGGGTTGTAATCCGGTACTCGGTAATCGGGGTCGGTGAATTGGGGATAAGTACACGAAATCTCCTCGCGGATTACCTGACCGTCTTTGGCATAGACACGGAATGGACAACTACCGGGATAGCAGTTGACGCGATGGGTTCCCCATCGGCATCGGTCCCATTGCCAGTAATTCTGAGGGGCTTCAGCGACCGCCTGGCGGGCGGCGGGGTTCTCTTCGGTCTTGCGTTTGCTCATGAGCGTTGCACCTTTCCGGCTTGTGCCGCGCCCTCACCGATAGGATCCACGGGGGCTTCGACTTTGAGCGGAGCAAAAGCGTCGGCCCATTTGTAGATGATCAGAAGATCCATCAACTCCGACGGTTCGCCGCGCTCGGCGCGCGCGCGATGCTCCTTGAGTGTCAACATCGCCTGGTCAAGCCCCGGGCCGAAGTATTTGCGGAGCAGATCGGCTGGAATGTCAGCTTGCCCGGTCGGCCGGTTGTCTGGTCCAAAGGTCGTGGGCCGAATGAATGGGGGAACGTAGTACACGTTCGGGCCGGTCTTGAAATCCGGCCGCAGCGGCAACGCGACCTTATATTCGTTAACCAGTTTCGATACGAAGCTTGCCTTGTCGTCCAGGTATCCGAAGTACATCCCGCGGGCCGGACAACTCTTTGCGCAAACCGGAGCGTACTGATGTTCCACGCGTCCGACGCAGAAGTCGCACATCTCGTAGGCGCCCGACTCGAGATTTTCCATCGGAATCTTGTAGGGGCATGAAGCGGCGCACAATCCGCACTCGTCGCACGAGCCCGCGTCGATCATTACGATTCCGTCTTTCTCGCGCTTGTGCATTGAGGACTTATGTCCGTTGCCCCTGGCGGGGTCTTTGCCGCCGCCGCGCGCAAAGTGCTCCTGGCAGGCTGCTATGCACGGCGCGTCCGTGCAGTGATTGCAAAGCCGCGGCATATAGAAGAAGTACCCGTTCGGCCATTCGCCGCCGCCCTGGTCTTCTTCCCATATTGGACCCCATTTGACCGGCTCTCGGGTTTCCCGGGTCACTGGATGCAGATACTTCGTGCCTACCGGCGAGGTGTAAACCTCGTTCCAGTTGAACTCCCAGGTGCCTCCGTAATCGCGCACCCTGTCGGGCACCTTGCGCCCCATCTCCATCCAGCCCTTGGGCCATCCTTCGCCCGGCTTGGTCTCACACCAGATATAGCGGAGCATCTCGGTGCCGGGATGGTTAAGGCGGTGAGTGCTGCACGCGACGGTACAAGTCTGACAGCCGATGCACTTGTCGAGATTGATCACCATCGCAAGTTGCCGTTGAGACATGGCACTGCCCTCTCAATCATGCGCGGAGGTTTAGGGACTTCGGATTCGTTGGTCCGAAGGCCACAGCCATAGTTACAAATGTATCCACTCGCGCTCCGGCGCTGGGTTACGTCCAACCGGATCGCCGCGCCAATACCGCTCAGGTTGTGTCCGCGATCATGAGCCAACCTCGCAATTTCGATGGATTCGAGTCTCGACGCGTTCTTAACGCCTTGGCGCTTTTTCCTCGCCCAAGTAATCGCGCCGGCGTTCACCGGCTTCGATGCATCCGCCGCTGCGCGCTACAGTCCTGCGCGGCGGGTGCGACAACTACTTCTTACGGCGGAGCATCACGCGGGAAAAACACCGGCACAACCTCCGATGACAAATGCGGCGATCCGAACTGCTTCAACCCTGAATGACGGGACGAAAAACCCATACCGTCCAGCCCGGAAAACTCCATTGGCTGCGCGCAGACGCCGGTCACGTCGGGCATGCAGCGCGCGGGCGATAAGCTCGCACGTCGCCGGCCATAGTATTCCCTGTCGCGACGCGCCCTAATCCGCCGCAACTGTTGCTATTGGTTACAATCCGGTGGAGCGATCCGCGTCAATTGGGGGCAACGGCTTCATCGCGAGTGCCGACACTGCGTCGGTAGCAGGCAGGTTGAGGGCGGCTGAACCGCGGACGAGCGCGGCAATTACCGCTTGTGGGGACCTACCGACTGTTAGGTTGATTCTCGGGAGATCTAATCGATTCGTGCCCGTCGGACCGGACGGACCTGCGTGAGAGCTGGCCGGCGAACGTTGCTCGCGCGGAGTTGGCCCGGGAACCTCCAGATCCGGGACCCCTTTCGCCGCTGCCGGCGGACAGTAACCAAATCACTCCATCCGAGCGATCGACAATAGAGGACTATCGATGATGCACCAAGGATAACGAGGCCCAACCTCGTTCACAGATACGACGGCGCCAGACCGAGATTACACGGTGAATTCGCCACGAGTCGCTGTCGCGCGCTACCCATGTGCCGGAACGATATGTAGTGGTGTGCGACCGCGAAGGTCGATTGAAAGCAATGCGGAACCTTCGCTGTCCGCAACAAACGCGTGTTCCGACCCGTTGCGCATCACATACCTTGCGCCCGCCCGAAGCCGCTCAACGCGAATTTCCTGCCGACCCGGCTGCGATCCCGGATAGAGCACCAGATCGAGGTCATCGCCGCTGCTGAATGCATGAGCCACCAGCACGTCAGGGTACCTCGCATCGGAGAGGATCGGTCCGCGCAGCGATCCGTCGGGAGGGCCTTCCGTGATCGTTCTGCGAAAGTCGTCACGGCGATGGATACGCGCACGCATCGCCATCGCGTTGGCAAGATTAGATCCCTTCGAATAACGCAACACGCCACCATCGTCCGCCCGACCACAATCCTGGTCGAGTGCCCGCTGCGCCGCGTCGGCAAATTCATAGTCACCGAACTCGCGCGCCGTATCCATCAGCATCGCGTATGCGCCGGCATGGCCCGGCCGATAGTTGCCGAAGTCGAATCCTTTGCCTGGCAACGAGAGCCGCTTCGCGCCGGAAGCGTCCGCCTTGAGGATATATTTGAGATCTTGCCGGGCGGTGGCCCACAAGCGTTGTGCGCGGTCGGGCGCAAAACAATTCTCAAACCCTGCAAAGCCCGCGTCTCCCGCCGGAAACGGAAAACGGATTCCCGTTAGAGATGAGCGCAGCCCAATGACGCTGCCGCTGTAGTCGGTGAATTCGGCGTCGAGATTCTCGAGCCATCGATCGAGCACGCTCGAAACAAATTTTGCGCCGAACAGGCGATCG
>JAKAVX010000384.1 GCA_021827465.1 Deltaproteobacteria bacterium
CCGATCTCGACCGGCTGATTGCCGGCGAGTCCGATCAGAAGCGCGGTTGCGACGAGGAAGCCGGCGAGCACGGCGAGCAGAAGCGCGCGATTGTCGCCGACGATCGGAGTCAGGATTGCCGCGGGAACGCCGGTCAGGGGATGGCCGTCGATTACGTTGTCGATGATGATTTTGACGGGCCACGGCGAGAGCAGAAAAAAAGTCAGCGAGGTGAAGGCGAGGGCGCATTTTATCGCAACGAGGCGGCGATGCTCGCCGATGGAGCGCCAGCTTCGAACTAGCAGCCAAAAAGCCTCGCGCGGGGTGAGCGGCTTTTCCTCGGCGGCGTAAAGCCTTCCAAGCCGCGAGTCGCCGCGAACCGCCGCCCCGTCGCCGGATGCGGTTCTCTGGCTCGAACTTGCGGCATGCAAATGATCGCTCACGGCGAAGCTATTCCTCAGATGCGAAACGGCGCGGAGACGCTTTCGTCGTCGCGTACGACGTCGCCGGCGCTGATTCGATAGACGCGATCGGAATGCGCGGCGGTGCTGCGGCGATGGGTTACCAGCAGGACAATCCGCTCGCCGGGTTTTTCGTCGAGCCATTGGCGGACTCCGCGTATCACGAACTCTTCGGTCGCGGATTCGAGCGCCGAAGTCGGCTCGTCGAGGATGAGAATCGGGGCGTCGCGCAGAAACGCGCGCGCAAGACCGATTCGCTGCGCCTGTCCGGTGGAAATCTTGGCGCCCTTTTCGCCGAGCATCGTGTCGAGGCCCGCAGGCAGCGAACGCGCGAAATCGGCGAGGGCCGCGCGCTCGACGGCGCGGTCGATTTCCTCGGGCGAAGCTCCGGCGCGCCCGTAAGTGATATTGTCGCGAAGCGACGCAGTAAAAAGCGGAGACTCCTGCAACGCCACCGCAACCATCCCGCGCCACGCCGCGAGATCGAACTCCCGCAGATCGCGTCCGTCGAGCACGATTCGCCCGGTAAGCGGGTCGAAAAAACGCATCGCGAGCGCAATGATCGTGCTTTTGCCGGAACCGCTCGGCCCCGCGATCGTGGTTATCTCGCCAATGCGCGCTTCAAGGCTTACGTCGGAGAGCACCGAAGGATGGCCGTCGTATCCGAAGCTGACTCGTTCGAAGGCGAGCGCGCGGCGCGGCGCCTCGGGCAGGAGCGAACCGCTTTGCATCCGCTCCTCGGGCGTTTTCGCCATGATCTCGAACACCCGCGCGATCGCGACGCCCACGTCCTGCAGGCTGCCCCAGAGTTCGGTAAGCTGGCGCGTGCGCGCGCTCATCAGGTCGAATACGGCAAGCGCTCCCTGGAACAGTCCAAGCGATACTGCCGCACGCATCGCACCGGTGTAGCCGCCGCGAAGCACCTGCTCGGCGCCGAAATAGAGCGCGCCGACGTAGGCAAGTCCGCAAAGCGCGTGCGCGCATGCGTGGTACGCGACGAAGACCATCCGCGCCCGGCGCGCGGCAAGAAACGCCTGCCAGTTGTCGTGCGCGTAAAGATCGCTTTCCGCAGCTTCGCGGCCGAACGCCTTGACCGCCTTGATCGAGGCGAGGGTTTCCTCGATACGCGTGGTCGCGACCGCGGTCGCTTCGCGTTCGACGCGAAACCGCGTGCGCATCGGCTCGCTGAAAGCCCACGCGAGGATAAAATTCGCCGGCACCAGCGCAGCGGCGATCGCGGCCATCCGGTAATCGAACAGCACCAGCCACACCAGGTTTGCGGTCGCGAACGGAAGCCATCTAAGCGGCTGGATCACGAGCCCGTTGATGACCTGCGGAATCGCGGCCGAGTCCTGGAACATCCGGAAGATCGCATCTCCGATGTTTTCCTCGGAATGGAAGCGAAGACTCAGTTCCTGCAAGCGGGCGTACAGGTTGACGCGGAACAGGTTGGTGATGCGCTGGAGAATCCACACTGCGTACGCGAACAAAGCGAGTCCATAAGGCAGGAAGAAAAGCACCACCAGCATCGAGACGACGCACGCGCGCCACAGGATTTCCTCGCGGCTCGCGGTCATCGGCAACTGGAGCATCCAGGCTTCGGCGCGCGTGAGCGGATGGCCGTGGCCAACCGCGTCGAAAAACACGCGCGTCATGAAGATCGTGAACAGGCCCGCCGGAAGCCCGGGGACCATCGCGAGGAACAGATAGAGCAGATGGCGTTTGTAGGGACGGATGAACGGCCATGCACGCGGCGCGAGCCGGAAGATGTCGCGCGAGCGAAGCCGTGACGGGTCGGCGAAGCCGCCGGCGGCGCGCGCGGCGGCCTTGTCGTCGCGAAGCACGCTGTCGATTGCTTGAGGCGGCGCTCTCAATTCCCTGACTGGGGCACGCCCGCCACTCTCAGGATCTCCTGCTCGAGCGTGCCGGTCGATCTGCACGCGATCGTCGTGGTGTCCTGTCCGAGGCCGTAAGTCCCCTGAAAGTCGGCGCTCACGGTTACGAAAGTCGCGTTGCCAGGCGACGGATCGAGCGTGACCTTAACCGTAACCGTACCGTCCTGGAACTGGTAAAGCATGTGCATCGGATCGGTCTGGCAGGCGGCCCACTGCCTCCATCTTACGGTGTCAACGCCCGACTGCTGCGCAACGATCACCTCTGCGGCCTCGCTCGCCTGGGTTACGTGAAATTTGCTCAGCGAGAGATCGGAGAAGTAGGTCTTTAGCGTTTTGAAAACCTGGCTCGGCGGCTGCGGCGCGCGTCCGGAGGACGGAATGATGCGCGGTGGTTCGAGAGCGGAAGTAAACCCCGCGAGGGCGAAAATCAGCAGCCCGGCGACGACCGGGCTCAGGCGGATGGCTTTCATGGCTCCTCCGATGAACGGCGGTGCGATCACTTTGATGATAACGGCGCAACAAGTGGCTGGTAAAGCCGTGTCGTGGTAAGGTTTCGCGCGGATTTCCTTTGCACATCCATTCGGGAGAGAGCCATCGATGCCTGCGGTATTGTTCGAGAAGCGAAACCATATCGGCTACATCACCTTCAATCGGCCTGAGGTGCACAATTCCTTCAACCCGGAGACGCTCGTCCTTCTGTCGGGCATCTGGAGCGAGGCCGAGCAGGACGACGACGTGCGCGCGGTTATCGTAACCGGCGCGGGCAAGGTCGCGTTCTCGGCAGGCGCCGATTTGGGCCGGCTAATCCCGCTGTTCACCGGCGCGCGCAAGCCCGAGGACGAATGGGATCGCAAGCTGATGGAGAATCGCAGGCTCGGCGATACGGCGTTGCTGCGCGGCTACGATTTCCCCAAGGCTGTTATCACGGCGGTCAACGGATTTTGCATCGCGGGCGGGATGGAATTTCTGCAGGCGACCGATCTTAGGATCGCCTCGGAGAACGCGAGCTTCGGACTCCAGGAAGTGAAGTGGGCGATCATTCCTGCAGCGGGATCGCTCGCGCGCCTGCAGCGCCAGATCCCGTACGCCAAGGCGATGGAAATCCTGCTGACCGGCAACCGGATCGACGCTGAGGAGGCGTGGCGGATCGGGCTCGTGAACCACGTCGTTTCGCAGGACAAGCTCATCGGCAAGGCCGAGGAACTCGCGCGCACAATCGCGGAGAACGGCCCGTGTGCGGTGCGCAAGATAAAGGAAGCGGTGCGGCGATGCTCGGGGCTGCCGTTTGAACAGGCGTTCAAGATCGAGAACGAGATCGGGCGCGAGGTGATGGCCTCGGAAGACGCCAAGGAAGGCCCGCGCGCCTTTATGCAGAAGCGAAAGCCTAACTACAAGGGCAGATAAACGCGGGCGAAGCGGAAATTTGCTGCGCTATCAGGCGCCGGCCATCGCGTGCATCGTCGTTTCCGCGTCGCGCGCATGCGTGGCCGCGGGTCCGACCGGAAAGACCACAGGATGGGTCACGCCGGCGGCGCGAAAACGCGCGATAAAGTCGCGGCCGACCTCGGCGGGACCGAACGCCGCGATCCTACGCGCTGAAGCGTCGCTGATGGCGTTCGGCGCGTCGTCGCGTTTACCCTCGCGCCAGAGCCTGCGCACTTCGGCGAATTCGTCGGCGAGCCCGTAGCGCGCGAACATTTTGTTGTAGCTGTCCACGAAGGCGTAGGTCGCAAGTTCGCGCCGAGATCGGAAG
>JAKAVX010000385.1 GCA_021827465.1 Deltaproteobacteria bacterium
CTCCGGGTAACCGAAGGTTCCGGAGGCGGTCGGCTTAAGACCGCGGCCGGCTGGTCTCGGCAGGAATACCGGGACCGCCGGTGCGAGGGCCGCGAATTGACGGCGCGGCGGTTTCCGCCGCCGCGTCGGCACGGGTTTCCCCACCCAACCCCAGCGCAGGGGAGCCGGTCGCGATGCGTGCGCGTCCGGCTCCCCGTTCCCCAATCCGGTTAGCACGGGCGTCCTGCATCTTACGCGGCGCGATGCGCTCCGTTATTTTTAGAGATTCACGAATGGACGCTGTAATTCTTATCGATAAGCCCGCCGGGATTACCTCGGCGGAAGTGGTGCGTCGGATCAAGCGCTTAGTAAGACCTGCGCGCGTGGGGCATCTTGGCACTCTCGATCCGTTCGCGACCGGACTTTTGCCGATCATGGTTGGAGAGGCGACCAAGCTTGCGCCGTTTTTAGAAGGCGGCAACAAGGAGTATGTCGGCGCAATAAAGCTCGGCGCCGAAACCGACACTCTCGATCGTGACGGCGCCGTGATTCGCACCGTGCCGATTCCGGCGCTCGAGCCCGCGCGGCTTGCCGAAGTCGCGGCGGCCTTTAGCGGCACGATCAAGCAGACGCCGCCAATTTTTTCCGCAATCAAACGAGCTGGCGTGCCAATGTACAAGCTGGCGCGCAAAGACGCCGACGTTGAACCACCTCCCGCGCGTGAAGTCGAAATCAAATCGCTGCGCTTGGAGTCCGCCGGATGCGATCGAATAAACTTCGGCATCGTATGCGGCCCCGGCACCTATGTCCGCTCGCTCGCGCGCGATATCGGCGCGGCACTCGGTACAGCCGCGTATCTCGAAGAATTGCGCCGCACTCGATCCAGCGGATTTCAGATCGAGGACGCACTCGCGCTCGAAGCGGTCGTCGCGGCGTTCGATTCGGGCAATCTGGCGGAGCTTGCAATGATGACGCCGCGCGAGGCTGTCGCCGCGCTTCCCGAAGTCGCCGTCGATAGCGCCCTCGAGCGCCGCCTTCACAATGGCGACTCAAGCGCGCTCGATATGAGGGCACCAGTCGCGGTCGGCCATTTCAAAGTGATCTCCGAATCCGGAGCATTGATCGCGGTCGCCCGCGCCACCTCGCGCGTCACCGCGGTAATCGAACGAATCTTCAATTCTTGACGGTTTTGCGCGCGACGCCGGACTGGCTTTACTCGCAGGCGCGGCTTTGTTAGTTTGCTCAGATTAACGAAGGAATAAAAGGGAAAGAAAGAACTCCTGATGCCGCTCCAGGTCGCCAAGAAGAAGGAAATTATCCAGGCCAACGCCCGCTCCGTCAACGACAGCGGCTCGCCCGAAGTTCAGGTGGCGCTGCTGTCGGCACGGATCGATCAGCTCACCGCGCATCTTGGCACGCACGCGAAGGATCATCATTCGCGCCGAGGGCTATTGCGGCTGGTCGGCCAACGCCGGCGCTTGCTGGATTACCTGCATTCGCGCGACTTTGCCCGCTACAAAGGGCTGATCGAGAAGCTCGGCATCCGGAGATAGGCCGCATCCTATGGCCGCGCCGCCCGAATTTTTTCGCGGGCAGACGCGGGCCGCGACCAGCCGCCCGGCTGGCCGATCGGCGCACCGTCGATGGTGCCCGGCGGGAAATTTTTCCGCAGTCGTCCACGGCCACGTGCCTCCCTCAGGTGTCATTACAGCATGTACCGAAAACTAGAGATTGAATTCGCCGGGCGGCAATTGTCGCTCGAAACCGGCCGTCTCGCCAAGCAGGCCCACGGCTCCGTCCTTGCTCAATATGGCGAGACGGTGGTGCTCGCGACCGTGACCTCGGCGTACGAGAGCCGCGACAAGATCGATTTTCTTCCGCTGACCGTCGATTACGTCGAAAAGACTTTCGCGGCCGGCAAGATTCCCGGCGGCTTCTTCAAACGCGAGGGCCGCGCTTCCGAAAAAGAAGTTCTCACCTCGCGCCTGATTGACCGCGCGATGCGCCCCCTGTTTCCCAAGGGCTACGATAAGGAAACCCAGATTATCGTGACCGTGCTCAGCGCCGATCGCGAGAACGATACCGACGCGCTCGCGCTGATCGCGGCGTCGGCTGCCCTGCAAGTCTCCGACGTTCCCCACGACGGCCCCGTCGCCGCGGTGCGGATGGGCCGGATCGACGGCAAAGTCGCTGTCAGCCCGACGATCGTCCAGCTCGAAGACAGCGACATCTCGCTGATGGTCGCTGCCAAGCCCGACTCGATCGTGATGCTTGAGGGCGGTGCGCAGATTGTCGATGAGGACACGCTCGTCGAAGCGCTGTTCACGGCGCACGAGGCGATGCGACCGCTGTTCGAGATGCAGGAGCAGTTGCGCCAGCTCGCGGGCAAGCCCAAGCGCGAGTTCACGCCCAAGACGATCGATTCCGAGTTGCTGGCCGCGGTGAAGAAACACGTTGGGGGCGGAATCGAAACCGCGCTCGCGACCGCCGGAAAGAAGGAACGCAACGCCGCCGTCTATGGCGTAATCGATGGCGCGGTCGCGGCGTTAGGTGAGCAATTTCCGAATCGCGCGGGAGAACTTTCCGAGGCCTGCGACAAGCTCTTGCGCGAGCGCGTGCGCTCGGCGATTTTGGACGAGCACAAGCGAATCGACGATCGCAAACCGACTGATATCCGTCCTTTGAGCGCGCAAGTTCAGGTTCTGCCGCGCACTCACGGCTCGGCGATCTTCAGCCGCGGCGAGACCCAGGTACTCGCGACGGTTACGCTCGGGACTTCATCCGACGAGCAGAAGATCGACGCGCTGTTGGGCGAACGCTTCAAGAAGTTTTTGCTGCATTATAACTTTCCGCCGTTTTCGACCGGCGAGGTCAAGTTCCTGCGCGCGCCCTCGCGGCGCGAGGTCGGGCACGGCGCGCTCGCTGAACGCGCGTTGTCGCCGATTCTGCCCGATGAAGCCGACTTCCCCTACACGATTCGCGTCGTGTCGGAAGTGCTCGAGTCCAACGGCAGCTCCTCGATGGCGACGGTTTGCGGCGGAAGCCTGGCCCTGATGGACGCGGGCGTGCCGATTAAGGCGCCCGTCGCTGGCATCGCGATGGGTCTCGTAAAGGAGGGCGACAAGGTCGCGGTCCTGACCGATATCCTGGGCGATGAAGATCATCTCGGCGACATGGACTTCAAGGTCGCGGGCACGGCGAGCGGCGTAACCGCGATCCAGATGGATAACAAAGCGGGCGGAATCACGCGCGAAATCCTGCGACAGGCCCTTTACCAGGCACGCGACGCGCGGTTGTTTATTCTGGGCGTGATGCAGAAAGCGATCTCGGCGCCGCGCAGCGACCTATCGGTTTACGCGCCGCGGATCGTCACGATTAAGATCAAGCCCGACAAGATTCGCGAAGTGATCGGACCGGGCGGCAAGGTGATCCGCGGCCTCGTCGAAGAAACCGGCTGCAAGATCGATATCGAAGACGACGGCACCGTACTGATCGCTTCGAGCGACGGCGTCGCGATGGAAAGAGCGATCAACGCGATTCAAGCGATCTGCGCCGAGCCCGAAGTCGGCAAAATCTACCGCGGTACCGTGCGCAAGATCGTCGAGTTCGGCGCGTTCGTCGAAATCATGCCCGGGACCGACGGGCTGCTCCATATCTCGCAGATCTCGAACGAGCGAATCAGGCGCGTCGAAGACGTGCTCCACGAAGGTGACGAGATCAACGTCAAAGTTCTCGACGTCGATCGCACCGGAAAGATTCGCCTTTCGATGCGCGAGGCCGAGCAGGAACCCGGGGACAGGAAGTAGGCGCGCCGCGCGATGATAGCACGCAGCGTTCTGTCCAACGGCGTCCGGGTTCTCTCCGAGGCGATGCCGCAAATGGTCTCGACGACCATCGGTATCTGGGTCGAAAACGGCTCGCGCTACGAGACACCCGCGGAAAGCGGAGTCTCGCACTTCATCGAGCATCTGCTGTTCAAAGGCACCAAGAAGCGCACTGCCGCGCAGATCGCCGAGGAGATCGACGCCGTCGGCGGCGTGCTCAACGCGTTTACCGGCAAGGAGTACACCTGCTACTACGCCAAGGTGCTCGGCGAAGACCTGGCG
>JAKAVX010000386.1 GCA_021827465.1 Deltaproteobacteria bacterium
ATGTTAGGGTAGAGTCTCGCGGGCAGTGGTGCGCGAATTGCAAAGAAGATTTTCACCGTACTTTAGCGGCGCTGGAAAAACGTAAGCACAAGAATAGGGGCACTCTATGAATGCCGTTCAGAATTCTATGACGGGGTTATTTTCGGCGCCGATAGTCGAGCAATGCGCAAAGTTATTTAAATCGCTTGCGGACTTGATCGAACCGGATCGCATTGAGGCAATCAATGCGATTCGAGCCGAACTCCATCGCTACAGCCCATTTGCGGATGAACCGGTGGACTGTGTGCAATGGATACCGGCTGATAAGGTCACCGCGAACGACTACAACCCGAATTCTGTCGCACCGCCGGAAATGAAATTGCTGGAGCATTCCATCCAAGAAGATGGATATACGCAACCTATTGTTTCCTGGTGCCATGACGGTTTGTATGAAGTGGTGGACGGCTTTCACCGCCACCGCGTCGGCAAAGAAAGCAAGACGGTCGCCAAGCGTGTCAAAGGATACTTGCCGCTCGTCGTGATCAATGCAGAACGACAGGACCGATCGGATCGCATCGCCGCGACGATTCGTCACAACCGCGCGCGCGGCAAGCATCGAGTTGAAGCGATGTCGGATATCGTCGTGGAACTGAAGCGCCGGAATTGGACCGATGCAAAGATCGGCCGCGAACTTGGCATGGATTCTGACGAAGTTCTGCGGTTATGTCAGATTACCGGCTTGGCAGAAGCGTTCCAAAATGAGGAATTTTCCGAAGCGTGGGAAGTTGATCGACCGCCGCCAGAAATTGCAGCAGGTTCTGCAATATTCTCGGACGTGATTCCAGATTTTGAGGCAGATGACAAAGGCCGAGTGTTCCATACTTGGGACAAGTGGGAATGTTGCCGCGCCGGATTCTATGCGGAACACCCTCCGGAGGGCATGACTCAAGACGAAGGCGAAGAAAAATACCGGGAATTCCTTGCTGATTCGTCTCGGTTTGAGGATGCGCTGAAAACGATCACGACAGAATGGAAATACTCATGCGAGCATTACCTGACAAATGAGCGCATGAATCGCATTGCATGGCTTGGGCAGGCGTCGGTTGCGCACGCGCTTCATATCCCGTCCGGCTGCCGCGGCGGATACCACAGACTCACTGAAGAGCAGAAACAAGCGGCCGACGCGCTAGCTCTTGAATATCTGAATAAATGGCTTATTGCCAACGGCCGCGATGCGGTTACTAAGGAACAGGCTTCCGGTCGCACCGAGATGGAGCTGTACTAATGTCTGAACTAAAAAAAGGCATGGGGATTACCGTTCTTCAGGCAGCACGCGAGCGCATCAGATATGCATTCGATCACTTCGAAGCGATATACGTCTCATTCAGTGCCGGCAAGGACTCCAGCGTCATGTTGCATCTAGTCATGGAGGAATCTATTCGTCGCAATCGCAAGGTCGGAGTCTTGCTGATAGATCTTGAAGCCCAATACACGTTGACCATCAAACATGCCGAACAGATGTTTTCATTGTATCGTGAGCATATTGAGCCGTATTGGGTATGCTTGCCGATCAAATTGCGCAACGCGGTCAGCAATTATGAGCCGGTATGGTGCGCGTGGGATCCAGAACGCCGCGCGGATTGGGTCCGGGAGTTTCCACAGTTCGACGGCGTCATAACCGATCCAAAGTATTTCGATTTTTTTGAGCCTCGAATGGAATTCGAGGAATTCATCGAGCTATTCGCTGTATGGTATAGCCGGGGCCGCACGACGGCAGCCTTCATCGGTATTCGTGCGGACGAAAGTCTGAACCGATTCCGGACGATTGCCATTTGGGACAAAGGGATGCATTTTGGCAAACGCTACACCACGGAAATCATCCCAGGTGTCTATAACTTCTACCCGATCTACGATTGGAACGTGCGCGATATCTGGCGCTATCACGCGCACTTTCCGGACAAGCCGCACAATGAGGTGTATGACCGCATGCACCTCGCTGGTGTATCTCTTGCTCAGATGCGGTTGTGTCAGCCCTACGGAGACGATCAAAAAAGAGGTCTCTGGCTGTATCATCTGATAGAGCCAAAGACTTGGGGAAAACTGATCGCTCGTGTGAACGGCGCAAACAGCGGTGCACTCTATATTGAGGAACACGGCAACGTAAATGGTTACAACAAAGTCGCTTTGCCGCCAGGCCATACTTGGAAAAGTTTCTGCAATTTGTTGCTCTCGACAATGCCGAAAGTCACGCGCGATCATTACATCGAACGATTCAACAGCTGGCTTGTGGGCTGGCACAAGCGCGGATATCGAAACGGCATCCCAGACATTGCGCCGCGTGAGTTGGAAATTAAGCCTTGGGTACCCTCATGGCATCGGCTTTGCAAATGTTTGCTGCGAAACGATTGGTGGTGCAAAGGACTCGGAATGCAACAACCGAAATCTGCGGCTTATGAAAAGTACCTGAATATTCGGCGCCAAAACAGACTCGCAAAGTCATCTGAAGCGGAGGCGGCGTGACCCGCTACTTCGATACCCGCCTCCCGCGCTGGCTGCGCGCGGCGTGGCGAGCGCAGTAGATGCCGGAGTGGGCGGTACGGTTGTGTTGGCGAATCTGGACGTGCCTGTTGTGATTGTCCTGCGGCCGTACCAGTCCGACGGTATTTGTAAGGCAGTCTCCGGGTCTGGCCACGAATCGCAAGAAAACATCCGCGCACGTATTGACAATCCTACGCGCGCGTATAAACTCGCTTTATGCAAAGTCCGGCCGAGATCATCCAGGAACTCGTGAGCGTACATCGAATGACCGAGGAGGCCATCTCGATGGCGCTGAAGAAGCAGGGGGTCTCGGTCACCCAAGCCACCATCAACCGGATCAAAACCGGCGCTCATAAGTCGACGCGATTTGAAATCGGAATGGGACTGACGAGGCTACTCGATCGAGTCGCGAAGGCGAGTCCCAGAGCTAACGGCCGTTCTGCAGAACGCATGCGGGCCTGACCGTGGCTATACAGCGACTCAAGTCCGAGAAGGCGTCTATCGAGGTCAAGATGCGCCTCGGTGAGACGTTGCTTTCGGATCTGAAAACACTGGCCGCGCAGCAGGGTTTCTATTCTCTCTCGCCGCTCATCCGTCAAATCCTCCGCCACGCCGAACCGCGGGCTGCTGTCGGCCGGCGTGCGGGACGAGTAGGACAGATGGTGAACATGCGGGCCAAATGTGCGCTGGCGCTCTTTGGTGCCGCTGAATTACCCACACCCCCGGCCGAGCGCACTACACGCGCCGGCCTTTCGCGCCGGGCATCAACTCCCGGCGCTTTTTCTTCAACACCGGGCTGAGGACACCGTCATGACAAACATCGCGGAAAACCGTTTTTTTGCCCATTTTCCCCGAAAAAAAGTTTCGGCAATGAAGTATGCCTCGTGTGCCCCCGGCCGCGTCTGTACGGCAGCGCACGTGGCCGTCCCGCGCTCCACGGCCGAGGCCAGCCTGTCGCGCGTCTCGAGCTCCCCCGGCCTCCCGCATCACCGCCACATCAACCGCCGCGCCCGTCACCACCTCACGCCGGCAGGGTGGTGCCTCATCGTCTGCATCGGCTTCTGGGCCGCCATTGTCCTGACTCTGCGTTTCGGCTGAGGCGGCGATGAGCCGCGAGCCGCGCCTGCCGTGGCCGGCGCGCATCGCGCTCGCGCTGACTCTGGCGGTGATTATCGCGTGGCTGACTGCACTGTTTTGGGGGCAAAAATGAACGTACGTGACCGCATCCTCGCCGCCGTCCCGCAAGGCGGCGTACCGGCAAAACGCCTCTACTACACGCTGCGCACCGCCCTCGGCATCGACACCGCAAGTATCGATTACGCGCTCAGCGGACTGATCCACGACAAGCGGATCGTCAACAGCGGCGGTCGACTCTGGCAGGTATCCGAGCTGACACTGCGGGATATGGAGACGGCGGACGTGGAGTCGGCGGAGGACGCCGGCTCCGCCGTCACCGTCGCGATGCGGCAGTGCCGCTGCTGCCGGCAAGTGCTACCGCTGACGCGGTTCGGTCACACCCGTCTCGGGCGTCCATGGAGTGTCTGTCTGCATTGCCAC
>JAKAVX010000387.1 GCA_021827465.1 Deltaproteobacteria bacterium
CGAATAGCGGTTGTGGCCGATTGCGCTGGTGCCTTCGAGGCGGTTGATTATGGAGCTGTCGAAAATGTCCGCGACCAGGCCCATCCCGCGATGCGCGATCAGCGCCTTGCGGTTGGACGACACGATGCCGGCGGATTCCTGGCCGCGATGCTGCAGGGCGTAGAGGCCCAGGTAAACGAGGTTCGCCGCTTCGGGATGTCCGTACACGCCGAAGACGCCGCATTCCTCGTGGAATGCGTCCAGGTTCGACTCCTCGACCACCACTTCCAGGTCGTCGTTACGAGTCATCGCCCTGAAGCCTCCCTGGGAGAGATCCCTCGTAGATGCCGGCAAGTTCGCAAACATCCTCGTCGATTGACGTTCCAATCGTAAGCCGCGGCTCGGCGATGACCTTGCCGATCGCGCGGCATTCCAGACCGGCGTCGGTGAATATGCGCGACACGCGGGAAAGATCGTCCTGCTTGACCGTTATGACTATCGTCGAGGGTCCCTCACCGAACAGTTCTGAGGGATCAGCCGCGTTGACGCCGTCGAGCGCGGCTCCCGTCAGAAGTTGCGGATTAAAGCAGGCCTCCGCGATTGCGACGGCAAGCCCACCCTCGGAGACATCGCGAGCTGATCCTATCAGCCCCGATCCAGCGGCTACAATAAGGCTTTCCACCAGCCTTTTTTCACTCGGAAGGTCGATTGGAGAAAGCGCCGGCGCCGACCCGCCGAACATCGCCTCGTACTCGCTGGCGGCGAGCGACGGCGCAGAGCTCCGGACCATGAGAATCAAATCGCCCGGCGCGTTGAAGAACTGCGTAACGCGCCGCGATACGTCGTCAAACACGCCGAGCACCGCGATCGTCGGAGTCGGCGGGATCGCGTGGCCTTCGGTCTCGTTGTAGAAGCTCACGTTGCCGCTTACGACCGGAATCTTGAGGGCGAGCGCCGCGTCGCGAAGCCCTTCGATTCCGCGCGCGAACTGCCACATGATTTCCGGGCGTTCGGGGTTACCGTAGTTGAGGCAGTTGGTGATACCGGCGGGACGCGCCCCCGCGCACGCGACGTTTCGGACCGTTTCGCATACGGTTGAGACCGCGCCGAGATACGGATCGAGCGCGCAGGCGCGCGGGTTCGAATCGACCTTGAGCGCAAGCCCGCGCCTGCTTCCTTTGATTCTTAGCACCGCCGCGTCGCTACCCGGACCGAGAACCGTGTTGCTGAGCACGAGCGAATCGTACTGGCGGTAGATCCATCGCTTGGAAGCGACGTTGGGATTTCCGAGCAGCGCTCGAAGCGCCGCGCGGGGCGCGGGATGCTCGCGCAGAGGAGCCGGCCGCTCGGGTGGTTTCGACGGCGGAGCGGTCGGACGCTGGTAGACCGGCGCTTCGTCGGCGAGCGCCCGAACCGGAATATCGGCAACGGTTTTTCCGCGGTATCGCGCGCGCCATCGCGCGTCGCCGGTCGTCTCTCCGACCACGACCGCATGCAGATCCCATTTGGAGAAGATCGCCTGCAGTTCCGGCTCCCGGCCGCGCTCGGCAACGATCAGCATCCGCTCCTGCGATTCCGAGAGCAGCATCTCGTAGGGCGTAAGGCCGGACTGGCGCAGCGGTATCTTGTCGAGATCGAGAGCGATTCCGAGCCCGCCGCGCGCCGCCATCTCGCTGGACGACGAAGTAAGCCCCGCCGCGCCCATGTCCTGGATCGCGACGATCGCGCCCGAGCGGGCGGCTTCGAGGCAGGCTTCGATCAATAGCTTTTCGGTGAACGGGTCGCCGACCTGGACGGTCGGACGCTTGCTCTGGCTCGACGCGTCAAACTCGGCGGAGGCGAGCAGGCTCGCGCCGTGGATTCCGTCGCGCCCGGTTGCCGAGCCGACATAGAGGACGGGATTTCCCACGCCGCGCGCCCGCGCGCTCATCAACTCGCCCTTGCGCGCAAGGCCGAGGCAGAAGGCGTTGACGAGGATATTGTTGTTGTAGGCCGCGTCGAACATCGTCTCGCCCGCGACCGTCGGAACGCCGACGCAGTTGCCGTAACCGCCGATTCCTCCGACCACGCCACCAAGCAGGTAGCGGGTGCGCGGATGCTCGAAGGAGCCGAACTTGAGCGAGTCCATGCTCGCGATCGGCCGCGCACCCATCGTGAAGATGTCGCGCAGGATTCCGCCCACGCCGGTCGCGGCGCCTTGATACGGCTCGACGAAGGAAGGATGGTTGTGGCTTTCGATCTTGAAGACCGCGACCCATCCGTCGCCGACGTCGATTGCGCCCGCGTTCTCGCCCTGCTCTCCGACGACCATTTCGTCGCGCGATGGCAGGGTCTTCAGATAGACCCGCGACGACTTGTACGAGCAATGCTCCGACCACATCACGGAGAACACTCCCAGTTCCGTGAAGGTCGGCACGCGTCCGAGAAGCTTCTGGACAAGCGCGAATTCGTCGGGCGAAAGCCCGTGCGCGCGAGCGAGTTCCGCGTCAACCGCGGGCTCGCCCGGAAGAGATACGGCAATCTCACTCATCGCGCCGCGCTCTCCTCACGCAACTGAGAGGATGACCTCGAAAGAACGATCGATTCGAAGAACTTGAGACCGTCGGCGCCGAAGAGTGCGCGCTCGACCGCATGCTCCGGATGCGGCATCAGGCCGAACACGTTGAACCGTTCGTTCGCGACGCCCGCAATTGAGCGCATCGAGCCGTTCGGATTCGCGGCGTCGGTCGCCTCGCCGCGATCGTTCACGTAGCGCAGGATCACCTGCCCGCGCCGCTCCATCGCGTCGAGTTCGCTGTCGGGTGCGACGTAACGTCCCTCGCCGTGTTTGATCGGCAATCGAAGCAAATCGCCGTTGCGAGCCGCGCAGGTAAACGGCGTCGCCGCGTTTTCGACCCGCACCGTGACGCGCTGGCAGATAAAGGAAAGCGAGCGATTGCGGATAAGCGCGCCGGGCAGCAGATGGGCCTCGCAAAGAATCTGGAAGCCGTTGCAGATGCCGACGACGAGTCCGCCCTCGGCGGCGAAACGCGCGAGCGCGCGCATGATCGGCGAGAAACGCGCGATTGCGCCGCATCGCAGGTAGTCGCCGTAGCTGAATCCTCCCGGCAGCACGACGCACTGTGCGCCCCTGAGCGTCTCGTCCTTGTGCCAGAGCGCGAACGCCTCCTGGCCCATCACTTCGCCGAGCGCCCATAGCGCGTCGGCGTCGTCCAGCGAGCCCGGGAAACGGATAACTCCCCACTTCACGAGTTTTCGACCTCGAAGCGGTAGTCCTCGATAACCGGGTTCGCGAGCAACTGCTCACACATCCTGGCCGCTTCGGCGCGCGCCTCTTCGGGCGAGGACGCTTCGACGTTGAGCGTGACGTACTTGCCGATACGAACGTCGGAGACGTTTTTGAAGCCGAGGCTTTTGAGCGACTGCTCAACCGCCCGGCCCTGGGGATCGAGAATGTCCTTGCGGGGAGTTACGAACACCTTTACCAGCAAGCCGTACCTCTTTGCGTCACGATTTGTGATTCGCCGGCGCCCGCGGCGGGCTCAGTGCTCCACGCGCCGGAGCATCTCGTGATACGCCTCTTCGACGCCGCCAAGATCGCGCCGGAAGCGGTCTTTGTCGAGTTTCTGGCGCGTCGCCTTGTCCCAGAACCGGCAGGTGTCGGGGCAGATTTCATCACCGAGGAGAATTTTCCCGTGATGGCGTCCGAACTCAAGCTTGAAATCCACCAGGATTACGCCGCGCTCATCGAGAAAGCGGCGCAGGATTGTGTTTATCCGAAGCGCCATTTCATGGATGGTGTTCAGGTCCTGCTCGCTCGCCCATCCAAAGGCGATCGCGTGCTCGGGATAGATTAGCGGATCGCCGAGCGGGTCGGACTTGTAATAGTACTCGACGAAGGCATTCTTCAGCTCCTCGCCTTCCTGGCGTCCGAGCCGCTTGGCCAGCGAGCCGGCGAGGATATTGCGGACCACGGTCTCGACCGGGATGATCTCGAGCCGCCGACACAGCATCTGGCGGTCGTCGAGGCGGCGCACGAAATGCGTGGGCACGCCCTCGCGCTCGAGCAGGGTAAAGAACAAGATCG
>JAKAVX010000388.1 GCA_021827465.1 Deltaproteobacteria bacterium
ATACCGTCGTCCTCGCCCAGCCCGGTTCCGGGAGCGAAGGTATGGCTGCAGCATCAGTCGACGCCGGTTGCGGTTGGAACTCCCGCAGCCTCGTCCACTTCGGACACTGTGGACCTCCTCGACGAAACCACACTGAGCGACAGCAATGGGCACTTCGAGTTCTGCCCGGTCGGCGCCGGCACGTACGAGATCGCAGCGTCCATCGCGGCAATGCCCGGCTCGACGATTCCCTCGCTGGCGACGATCACGACCGGCGTGGGCGTCACCAGTTCAGGCGGGCCGAACAACCTGGCGATTCCGATCGTTCCTGGCAACGTCGGAAACAGCAGCGCCGCGGGGGTGATCACCGGTACGTTTGAAACGGAGAGCTCAGCCAGCTCCAGCACCGGTGACGACATCCAGTTCGCGGCAACCCAGGCGTTCAACGGCGGCTCCGTTTGGGCGCTCGTTCCGGAGTTTGACGGTAACAACACCACCAACCCGGGAGGAACCGAACCGCCCAGCGTTCCGATCGGCGCCAGCTCTTGCAGTGGGAGCAACTGCTCATACGATTACTCACTCGGCGTTCCGCCGGGCAATCCGGTAATCGGCGCCGCTTCATCGAGCGGAGCCGGCTACGCTGCGCCATCGCCGGCGCCGACGCCGGGCGTGTACAGCGTATGGGCCTCGGCCACCAATCCGAACAGCGCGAACGCGGGCAATGCAGATTGCACGCCGTCCGAGCTGATTACGGATGCGCTGACCTTGAGCGCCGCGATACCGCCAGTGAGCAACGGCGGGAGCCTGACGTTCCAAGGCTGTACGTTCTAAATCGGCGATCGTTCAGGACTGACGAAGAGGAGCGTTCGAAAGGACGCTCCTCTTTTTTTTGGCGCGCGAGCCATACCCCGTCGCGCAGCGACGAGCGGATTGAGAAATCCGGAGAGCATGAACCGGAACGGGCGGACGGAGCGGATGAAAAAGCCCTCGCTCCAGATCGCTCGTTACGGGGGGGTATGAAATGCGATCCGGAGCGAGGGCCGGCGGAGGAAGCTTCGAAAGCCTCGGCTACTGCTTCAGCTTCTTCACTTCCTGCACCATCTCGGGCACCGCCTTGAACAGGTCGGCGACAAGCCCGTAGTCGGCAACGTTGAAGATCGGCGCTTCCTCGTCCTTGTTGATTGCGACGATCACCTTGGAGTCCTTCATGCCCGCCAGATGCTGAATCGCGCCGGAGATTCCGACCGCGACGTAAAGCTCTGGCGCGACCACTTTCCCGGTCTGCCCGACCTGCAGGTCGTTGGGAACGAAGCCCGCGTCAACTGCGGCGCGGCTCGCGCCCATCGCGGCGCCCATCTCATCGACCAGCGGTTCGAGTACGGTCTTGAAGTTCTCGCCCGACTTGAGTCCGCGCCCGCCGGAGACGACGATCCGCGCCTCGGTGAGCTGCGGGCGGTCGCTCTTGGTCTGGTTGAAGGCAACGAACTGCATCCGGGCCGAAGCACCGTCGATCTCGGCGTTCACTTTCTCGACCGGCCCGTCGGAATCGCCGGGCTTGGCCGCGTCGAACGCGGTTGCGCGGACCGTGACCACTTTGACCGGCCCGTCCATCTCGATCGTCGCAAGCACGTTGCCGGCGTACATCGGTCGGGTGACCGTGCCGTCGTCGTTGATCGCGACGATTTCCGATGCCATCGGAGCGCCAAGCCGAGCGGCGACCCGCGGCATCAGGTCCTTTCCCATCGCGGTCGCAGTGGCGAGGATGTACTCGGCGCCGGTGGATTTGACCAGGGCGGCGAGCGCCTGGGCGTGCGCGTCGGCGAGGTAGTTCCTGAGCCCGGGATGCGCAAGCGCGATCACCTTGGCGCATCCGTATTTCGCAAGCTCGCCCGCGAGCGCGTCGGGACTGTCGCCCGCAACAACCGCTATCGCCTTGCCGCCGCGCTTTTGCGCAAGCTCCTGACCGGCAAGTATCGCTGTCAGGCTGCTCTTCGGAAATTTGCCCTGCTGATGTTCGGCGAAAACCAGGACGTCACCCATCGTCTATTCACTCCATCGCCAGGATGCGGCCGGAATTGCCGTTCCGCTCGGGCGATTTGTCTGCGGATTCAAGCGATTCGATCGCGCGGTCTCAGATAACCTTCGCTTCGTTGTGCAGCACCTGCACCAGTTCTTCCACGGAAGCCACTTTGCGTCCGGCCTGGCGCTTGGGCGGAGGATCGAGCTTCTTTATCTTGAGCTTGGGAGTCAGATCGACGCCGAGGCTGTCGGCGGGAATCTCCTTCAGTTCCTTCTTGCGCGCTTTCATGATGCCGGGCAGCGAAGCGTAGCGCGGCTCGTTAAGGCGCAGATCGGTCGTGACGATAGCGGGAAGATCGAAAGCGATCGTCTCGAGTCCGCCGTCAACCTCGCGCACCACGGTGCACTTGCGATCCTGGAATTCCAACTTTGAGGCGAAGGTCGCCTGCGGCCATCCGAGCGCCTCGGCGAGCATCTGGCCGACCTGGTTGGAGTCGTCGTCGATCGCCTGCTTGCCCAAAATGATGATGTCGGGCTTCTGATCGTCGGCGACTTTGGCGAGCAGGCGCGCTATCGCGAGCGTGTCGAGCGCGGCGTCGCTGCGAACCAGAACGGCCCGGTCGGCGCCCATCGCAAGGCCGGTGCGAAGCTGCTCCTGCCAGGTTTGCTGGCCGACAGCGACAAGCACAACCTCGCCGGAGCCCTGCTTCTCTTTGATTCGAAGCGCTTCCTCGATCGCGATTTCGTCGAACGGATTGATAACCCACTTGACGTTATCGGTCGCGATTCCCGAGCCGTCGGGCAAAACGCGAATTGTGGTTGCCGGGTCGGGAACTCTTTTTACGGGAACCAGGATTTTCACGACAGTCACTCTCCAGGCATCTCAACGCAACGATGCCGTCGTTGGAAAAGCGGCGCAATAATTCGGGGAGAAAAATCGCAAACCGCGGTAAAGGTAACAGCGGCTCTAATGTCAGTCAAATCTTTGCCGGGACCGATCTAATATGCTCCGGCGCGACTATTGATTGTAACCCAGCCGCTGGCTCAGCTCACGCCCCGCTTCCATCACGAGCGGAGCCATCTCGGCCGCGATTCGTTCCTCGGGCAGCCGGTAGACGGGGCCAATCACGGCCAGCGAGCCCACTACCGAGCGCGTGTAGTCTCGAATCGGCACGGCCACCGACGCCACTTCGTCAAGGAATTCGCCGGCATCGGTCGCATAGCCGTTCTGCGCGACGGATTCCAATTGGGCAAAAAGCTGCACGCGATCGACGATAGTTCGCTCGGTGAAGCGCGGCAAAGTCTCCGCCAGCGACGAGCGCACCTGCTCGTCCGTATCGAAAGCGAGGTGAATCTTTCCGGTCGCCGTGCAATGAAGCGGCAGCGAAAGCCCAACCGGAGAAGTAACGCGCACCGCGCGATCCTCGGGATCGACCGTCTCGATCGGAACGACCGCATCGCGGCGATGGACCGCGACGAAAACGCTCTCGCGGCATCGGCGCGCCAGCTCGTTCAGAATCGGGCGCGCCTGCCTGACGAGGCCCATCTGTTCGATATAGCGGCGGCCGAGGTGAAGGCACTTGATACCGAGGCGGTAGTTTTCGGTCGCCTTGTTCTGCTCGATATAGCCGCGCGCTTCGAGCGTCGCGAGCAGCCGAAACACGTTGTTCTTGTGCAGCTTGAGACGCTTGGAAAGCTCGGTAACGCCGAGCTCGTCAACGTCGCCGAAAAATTGTTCGAGCACGTCGAGCGAATGCGCAACCGATTGAATAACGTAGTTGGTCTTGTCGCGTCTGACCATCGCCGTTCCGCGCGCCACGCGGCCGACGGGACTAAGCCGGCGAGGGCGCTTTGGAAAAGTGTTCTACTTTAGATGGTGCGCCGAAATGAAGTCAACGCCCTTGCGCACGATCTCTGAAATTTAACGTAAGTAACTGATATTACACGATTATTTGACGCTAACGCGACCTGTCAGCCAAGGCCTATCGGTGTCCAATCCGTTTCCGCCCGAACTTTTTCGCCGTATCGACGACTCCGGCGATGAGTTGTTTTGCAGCGCG
>JAKAVX010000389.1 GCA_021827465.1 Deltaproteobacteria bacterium
CGCTTTAACTTCAGAAGGCAGGTCGTTGGCCGTCAATGTCACCGACTCACAGAGGATCGCAGCGCGCTCGATGACGTGTTTCAGTTCGCGGATATTGCCCGGCCACCAGTAGGCGGCGAGCGCGTTCAGGCAACCGTCATCGACTCCGGTTATGTGCTTGCCGTGCTTCTCGTTCGTCTCTTGAATGAAGTGCTCGATCAGAAAGGGCAAGTCCTCGATACGCTCCCTGAGAGGCGGAAGATGAACGGGGAAAACCTTCAGGCGAAAGTACAAATCCTCGCGTAGTCGCCCTTCTCGGATCGCGCGTTGAAGCGGACGATTGGACGCCGCCAGGACTCGCGCATCGATTGGTATCTCCCTGGTACTTCCGAGACGCAGCACCGTTCCTTGCTCAATCACGCGGAGGAGCTTGGCCTGCGTTTCGCATCGCATCTCCGTAAATTCGTCGAGGAGGATCGTGCCCCCGTTCGCACTCTCGAAGAAGCCCGCCTGCCGGCGGTCCGCGCCGGTGAAGGCTCCCTTCTCGTGGCCGAACAACTGGCTCTCGATCAGCGTGTCAGGAATCGCGGCACAGTTTACGGGCAGGTAAGGGCCGTCCCTACGCGGCGCGCGATTGTGAATGAGTTGAGCCGTGACTTCTTTTCCCGTCCCGCTTTCACCGGTGATGAGGACTGGCACATTCGAGGAAGCGACACGTTCGATCAGGCTCATGATCCGGCGCATCGATACAGACTGGCCAACCATGACGAACTCCCATGCTGTTCTTCCCCAACAACTCCGTCCGCCCCTTCCCTGTGGATAAATAGTCGGCTCGTCTCTAACACGTCAACAGGTCTCTGAGGTATTAGGGAGCGAATCGAGGAAACGGCTTGAGCCACGAAAATGGCACGCGAGCAAAAATTCGAGCTTGTAGGTCACTATGCCTGCCTCGATTTCGTCAACACGGAGTTCACGAAAGCGGACGGACGCCACGTCGATGGGCTGCGCAGTTTCGCGGACTTAGTTGAGTGGCTTCGCGAATCGCGGCTCATAGATCGGAAGCAGGTGGGGCGCGCCGTGAAGTCGTGGGGAAGCGGCGATTTGGCCGAGCGCGTTTTTCACAGCGCGCTCGCCTTGCGCGAAGCGCTTCGCGAAATGGCCGAGCAGCTCGCCGATCGCCGCCCTGTGTCACGCCAATCGCTTGAGGCGATCAACAGGACAATTCGAAACTGTCCAGGCCGCGTGCTGCTCGCGCGGCGCTCAGGGCGCTTCGAGGAGACGACCCGTCTCGATCTGGACGAGCCCAATCAGCTGATGGTGCCGATCGCCCAGTCAGCGAGCGATCTGCTCTGCCGCGGAGACGTTGCCCTCGTAAAGCGATGCGCCAACCCGGTTTGCCGAGCCTTCTTTTATGACACATCGAAGAACCACACGCGCCGGTGGTGCAGCACGACCGGCTGCGGCAATCGCATGAGGGTCGCCGCGCATTATCGCCGGCGCCGTGCCGTTGGTTAGGCCGTTACAGCGCTACGCGATTTCGGCGCTGGAGGGTACACCGGGCTGAAGGTAGTAACGCATTCGATCGGAACCGTATCATAAAAGCGAAGCCACCAGACTGTGCCTACTACCGACCCAGCGTCGTCTCCGTTGACGAGGGTAAAGCGCGAGTCGAAGACACCGAGATAGCTCAGCGACGGACGTGACGCGTCAAAAAACTGTCTCCGTCGACCGTGCACGGGTTCTTGAAGAAACCATCGGAACCTTGCGTCGCTGGGCATCGGACTCCCGGCGCAAAGTCGATGCACACCGCGCACGATCTTCTCCATCGTGGGATAGAAGCGTTTAGTATCGATTCGGATGCCGGGGGCAGAGCCGAGGTAAATACCGCCCGCGGAGTACTTGTCGGCTTTCGGTATCAGCGCGGCAGCAATGTGGCTCCGCAATGCTCGATTGCCCTTAATGGAGCGATCGATCTTACCCTCCCAGAGCTTTTGCGCGACTGTGCTTTTCTCCGATCCCAGACCGGCTAGGATGTTTCGCGCGTACTCGTCGGAGAGACTCAAGCGCGCATTGCAGGCACTATGGGCCGGGAACGTCAGCAGGTTCTTTGGCCGTGGCTCCACAAAAAAGCAGTCGGGAATGACGTGATCGCGCGTGTCCGGACCAGAGCCTCCGCAGATATAGCACTGGCCGATTCGCTTCATCCGACGAACAATAGCACGCTGGGCGGGTGCGATCGGCGAATGCCCGCCTATTTCCGCCAGTGACATTGAAACGGCCAAAGTGTGTGTGCCGAATTTGCACATGCACACTCGGCCACTCTTGGCGGGGCTCCAGAGCGACCTGACTTGGGCTGCCATCAGCAGACAACCCTCGCCTATCTGGGCACCGCGCTTGCAATACGAGACGCTGAACAGGTGTGGTTGTGGGGCGCGGGCGGTCGTCACCTCGACGAGGAGGAGCATTCCAATGCCCGAGCTCGAAAATCCGGAAGCGAAACAGTGCGATCCGGCTTCAGCGATTCTCGTCGGCTACCTGACACCGAAGGACCTGGCGCAGGCGCTGGGAGTTTCGGAGCGGACCATTGCACGATGGCATCATTTCCGGGAAGGTCCGCCGCGCGTGGAGATCGGCCGCAAGGTCTACTACCGCCTGGAATCCGTCAGCGCTTGGGTCGCGTCATGCGAACGTCCCGAACCACGGTCCGGTCGCGCGAGACGGCCACGTTCACGCGAGATCGATCCGTCAGGCGTCCCGATCCCGACGCAGCGGAACCACGTCGGCGCGCTTGCGGGACCGAGCGGCAGCGACAATTGAAGCGAAGCGATTGGTCGCCTGACGCAACGGATCGTCGGCTAAATGCGCGTAACGCGCCGTGGTCTGCGGCTGCGTGTGTCCGAGCAGGCGGCCAACGATCGGGAGCGACATACCGGACGAGACCAAGTGGCTCGCGTACGTGTGACGCAGGTCATGGATCCGCACGTCCCGGATCTTTGCACGCTTGCAGAGCGTCGCCCAAACGCCCTTGATCTCTTGAAGAGGCTTACCGGCGACATCGCCAGGGAAGAGATAGGGGCTGCCGTTGTTGGCTTCTTTCATAGAGACCAGGAGCTGAACCGCCGGCGCGCTCAGCGGAACATGCTCGGTCCGCTTCTGCTTGGTATGGTGACTCGGCTTTGTCCAAATGCCGAGTTCCAGATTGAAGTCTTCCCAACGCGCCGTAAGCGCTTCACCGCGCCGTGCCCCTGTCAACAGCATGAGCCGAATCGCATTCGCCGCCGACTGATTTGAATGCTGATCCAACGCGTCGCATAGACGCTCGATCTCTTCGGTTGACAGCCAACGATCACGCCGATCTTCGTGGAACTTCGGCACTTTCTCGCACGGATTGTTATCCCGCCATTCCCAGCCCTTGGCCAGGTTCATCATTTTGCTTAAAAGTAAGAGGACCCGGTTCGCCTGATAGGGCGCTTCCTTTATCGATTGATGAAGCTCTTCGACATCGCGGCGCGTCAGGTCGGCAACCTTGATCCGGCCGATCTTCGGCAGGATGTGCCTCTTTGCCATACCTTCCGCCGATCTGATTGTGTTCGGCCGCAAATGAATCTTGGCGTGGCGCTCCATGTAATCGTTAAACAGGTCTTCGATCGTAGGGGCCTGGCGGCGATTCTCCCGCGTCGCGAGCGGGTCTTCGCCAAGCCTAAGCGCGCCCCTCACTTGAATAGCTTCCTGCCGGGCCGCAGCCGCGTTCAGCTCCGGATGGCGGCTGAGGGTATAGCGACGCTTCCTGCCGTTGATCCGGTAGTCAAGCACAAATGAGATGACACCATTGGCCGTAATCCGGACGCCAAAGCCGGGAATCTCGTCGTCGTAAACGATCCGGTTCCCCGCGGCCGGAGCCGAGAGTGCACGGATGATCTTCTCAGTAATTCGGACGCCAGACTCAACCATTCTGTGTCACCACTGTGTCACCACAAAGTGGGATTTGAATGGCTCTAATTATGACTCGAAATCAGCGGGTTGTCAACGAATGTCTCTCTCTGACAGCGACTTTGTGGTCACAAGCAAGTTTCTGTGT
>JAKAVX010000390.1 GCA_021827465.1 Deltaproteobacteria bacterium
GATCCCCCTCGCACTCCCCCTGATCAGACCCCTCCAGATGGGTCAATTTTACTTCGGCGATCCGAGCTTAGGCGGGTCAACATTCAACCGGCGTTGACAATCCCGTACCGGGGCGGGCGCTACACCATCGATAGCATGTATGTGTTTCTCTGCCGCAGGTACTACTTTGGCGGCTCATTCGCCGGCTGGTTCTGGCATTACGCGCCTTGGGGCGCGGTGCTAACCATCCTCTTTGTTGGGCTGGTGTGGCTCGCCATCTTTCCATTGCCCCGGCGCGAACGCGGGGCGCGGCACATTCGCGGCACGGATGTGGTTCCGTCTCGCCGGCTCGCCCGCGAGCTGCCGGGAGACGGCATCGTGATTGGCGACATGACGACCCCGCGCCGCCTGGAGCCGCAGCACTTTTTGCTGAGCGGACAACCCGGTACCGGCAAGTCCACCGTCATCCGCTCGATCCTCAGGCAGGTCGCGCGGCGCGGCGAAGTTGCCGTGGTGCTCGATCCCGAAGCCGAATACGTCCCCGAGTTCCACCATCCCGAGCGGGGCGACCTGATCCTGAACCCGCTCGACCTGCGCTGTCCCTGCTGGTCGCCATGGTGGGAGTTGATGCCGGGCTCGGAGGCGATGGATGCCGAGGCGCTGGCGGCGGCCTTGGTCCCCGACCCGCCCAACACCTTCAACCAGGGCGGCGGCGACTTCTTCTTCCGCCGCTCGGCCCGCACCCTGATCGTCGGGATGCTGCTCGCGCTCAAGTCGCGCGACCCGACCGACATCCCGACGTTGCTTGCTCTGCCGCGCCTCCAACTGAAACAGGCGCTCAAAGGGACGCCGGCGGAGGCGCTGATCGATCCGGGCGCGCATGAGCAGGGTGCGGGGATCGTGGCGACCGCATTCAACGCAACCAGCTCATTCCGCCATCTTGCCCGGCAATCTGAGCGGTTCTGGAGCGCACTCGAATGGGCGGAGACGCGGCGCGGCTGGCTCTTTCTGAGCTCCACTGAAGAGTCGCGGGAGGCGGCGCTGCCGCTGCAGAGCGTATGGCTCGACTGTCTGGTCCGCCGCCTGATGGCGGCCGACCAGCCCCGCAGCCAGGTCTGGATCATCGCCGACGAGTTGCCGGTCTTAAAGCGTCAGGCCGAACTCGAAACGCTGGTAGTGCGCGGACGCAAGCGGGGTCTGTGCGCGGTGCTCGGCTTTCAGGCCATCACCCAGCTCCGCGCCATTTATGGGCACGACCAGACCGCGACGCTGGCGGCGGCGCCGGCCACCAAGCTGATCCTGCGCACCGGCGAAGCGGAGACCGCGCGCTGGTCGAGCGAACAGATCGGCGAGCGCGAAGTGATGCGCCGCGAAGTGGGCCAGAACGTTATGCAGCGAAATGGCTTCACCATTCATCCGCGTCGGCAGGTGGAGCCCGCCGTGCTGCCGAGCGAAATCCAGATGCTCCCAGCATTCGAGGGCTACCTGTGCATCGCGGGCCACTATCGCGCGCGAATCCGGGTTCCATATCTGGCTCCAGTCCGCCGCCATCCCGGCTTCATCCGCCGAAGCGAGACCCCGGCCGCAACCGTCGATTCTTCAAACCACGACTTGGTCGTCACGCTCCAGCCCAAGGGCAAAGCCGGCGGCGCGCCGCCAGCGCATCGGCCACGGGTATAGGCCATGCTGGTAATGTCCAAGGGCGCGCTCTCGGCGGCCCAGGCCGAGACCTATTACGAGGAGAAATACGCCCAGGACGACTACTACTCCGAGAAGCGGAAGGTGGTCGGCCAATGGTTCGGCATAGGAGCCGAGGCGCTCGGCCTGTCGGGCGAGGTTGCGTCAGAAGACTTTCACGCGATTCTTCGCGGCCAGCGCCCATCAGACAGAGAAGTGCTGGTCCGCAACGCTAACGGGCGCGACGAGCGGCGCGCGGGGTGGGACGCAACTTTTAACGCGCCCAAGTCGGTTAGCGTCCAGGCGCTGGTCGGCGGCGACGCCAAGCTTGCCGATGCCCACCGGCGCGCAGTCACCCGCGCCCTGCGGGAACTTGAGCACTACGCGCTTTCGCGCCGCAATGGCGGCAGCGAATGGGTGGTTACCAATAACGTCGTCGCGGCGCGCTTTGATCACATCGCCGCCCGGCCCTCGCAGGGAGTCGATGACGGCTACGGTCCCGATCCGCATCTTCACACCCACGTCGTGATCGCCAACATGACGCAAAGACCCGATGGCCTCTGGCGCGGCCTCGATCCGGTAGAGATCTATCGCTCGCAAAGCTTCGCCACCGCTGTATATCGCTCCGAACTGGCGCGCGAAGCGCAGAGACTCGGCTACGAAATCGAAGTGGCCGGAGCCGATGGGAGATGGGAACTCAAGGGCTACACGCGCGCGCAGGTGATGGCGTTCTCGCGCCGCCGCCAGGAGATCGCGGAGACCCTCATTCGGCAGGGCCTTAACGGCGCTGCCGCCGCGCAGAACATTGCCCACCAGAGCCGACGCTCGAAAGATCACCGCAGCGAAGAAGAGCTGCGAGAAGAATGGACCGTCAGGGCGCGAGAATACGGAATCGGTTTTCAGCCGCGTTCGGCAGAGTTTGTCCCGGTCTCCAGAATCGAGGCGGAGAACGCGGTCCGTTTCGCCCTCGCTCACGCCACCGAACGCGAGGCGCTCATCGACCGCAGAATGCTCGAAGCCACAGCGCTTCAGCACGGCATGGGAAGAACCTCGCTCGATCAGGTGCGGGACGAAGGCCATCAGCGGCAGAAACATGGTGAAATCATCGCTGTAAGAACGTCCAGCTCCTCTCCGTTGGCTCTGTTCACTACGCCCGACATGATCGCGCTTGAGCGCGAGAACCTCGATCTGATGAGAGAAGGTCGGGGTCAAGCCAAGCCGATAGCTCAGCCAGACCAGATCAGAAAGTGGGCGGCGGCGCGATGCCTGCTCGCGGATCAGGCGCAGACCGCCGAAATCACGCTGGCCGCCAACCACTGGCTGTCGGCAATCGAAGGGCGCGCCGGGAGCGCCAAGACCACCACGGTCGGCGCCATCGCGGAGTTTGCCCATGAACGCGGTTATTCCGTGGAAGGCTTCGCCCCCACCACTCGTGCGGTCCGGGCGCTTGCCGAGGCGGGCATCAGCGCGCGCACGGTCGCCAGCTTGCTCGAAAATTCGCCCGCGCCGATTCCCGAGAAACAACTCTGGCTGGTTGACGAATCGAGCCTGCTCTCCACGCGGCAGATGAATCAGCTTCTCCATCGCGCAGGCGAGCGGAAGATCGCTCGCATCGTGTTCATCGGCGACCAGCGCCAGCATCACGCGATCGAGGCCGGACGCCCCATATATCAGATGCTGCAAGCTGGCATGCCCGTGGCGCGGCTCGACGCCATTCGCCGTCAGCGCGATCCGCAACTGCGCCAGGCGGTCACGCTCGCGGCGGAAGGAAGAATCGCCGATGCATTGACGCTTCTCGAAAAGCAGAATCGCGTGCGCGAGATTGCCCGTCCCAGCGATCGCCACCCGGCGATTGCGCGGGAATATCTCACCGCGCATGAGGCCGGGCAACGCGTGCTGGTCGTCAGTCCGGCCAATGATGAGCGCCGCCAGCTCAACGCCGCCATCCGCGAGGCGCTCAAGGGCCGAGGCCACATAGCCGATGATGGAAGGGAACACGCCATCCTGGTTAATAGCAATCTGACCAGGGCTCAACGCTCTCACGCCCGCCACTACGAAGCAGGCGTTGTCATTCTCTACCGGCGCGGCAGCGCGAAGCTCGGCCTGCCCGGCGGCGGATACGCATCGGTCGAGGCCATCGACGCCAGGCATAACCGAATCACGGTCCGCACCGAGGACGGTCGGGCGGTTACGTACAATCCGAAGCGTCCGTCCGGGGTCGAAGTCTTTCGTTCCGAGTGCCGCGCGATCGCGGTGGGCGAGCGCATCCAGTTCCGGCGGCCGGATCGCGCGCTGGGCGTGGCAAACGGCCAGTTCGCCACCGTGCTGGCGCTCGCTGACACGAAAGCGATTCTCCGCACCGACCGCGGGCGGGAGTTGAGCGCCTCGCTCGGACGGC
>JAKAVX010000391.1 GCA_021827465.1 Deltaproteobacteria bacterium
CAGGAAGGTGTGATACATGACGACCGGCGCCCAGGGAAAGCGCTCGGCGAGCCTGCGGATTCTATCCGGATCGCAGTTCCCCGGCGCGGTATGGCAAGCCACGGGGCATCCGAAGTCGGAGGCAACGTCGAGGTAACGATCGATCTCGGGGTCGTCGGCGCGATAGCTGTCGATGGCTGGATGCAGCTTAAGGCCGACGGCGTCGCGCCTAAGCCGCGCGCACACCTCGCGCGCGGAAGTTTCGCCGGGTTTGACCCATACCAGAGGAAAAAGCTGAATCGGGCCGGGGTCAAGCCTGTCCAACAGGTGATTTTCTGGCCACGATGTGATTCCGCAGTTTATCCCGGCCGACGCCATCGCCACTCCGAGACCCTGCACACCGAGCGGACCGTAGCCTTCTCCACTGACGTGCAAATGGGCGTCGATCGGCTCGAAGCCGATCCACAGCCGGTAGTCGGCGCCAGAATTGTTATCCCAGCGCTCACCGTCAGTCACGGCGCAATCGAGCGCAAGATGGCCGTCCAAACCGCCGATTTCAGCCACCGCCATTCCCAATCCAAGCGGCTGTAACGGTACCCGGTGAACCGGCGGGCGCCATCCGTCGAACCCGTAGACCAACTGCGCGTTGCGGCCCCACAAGTCGCCGCAATACAGAATCTCGCCCCGCGAGCTTGTGCTGTCGCCTGACCGCAGCCAACTAACGGTAGCCGTTCGCATCTCCGCCTCTCCAAGCGGCTATTGCCGTTCGCAGTCTTATACCGGGTTAGCCGGTGGCAGTGAACCGCCGCGGGCTTGCCGATTACCGGTCGTGTCTACAGGGTGTAAGTCGTGTAGCCGACGTAGTCCTCCCAACGCTGGTTAGAGTCGTAGGACCAGCCGCCAGCCACATGCCAGCACTGATGGATCTGAGCGCCCCGAGGCCCGCGCACCTTGGTCACGAAATGCCTGGGCAACGGCAGTTGCGCAAGCATGCTGGTCCGGATGCGCATGAACTCGTCCTTGTCCTCCGTCGCGTACAACTTGTGCGAGCGAAACGGGTTGTCTTCCCCAAAGACGTCAATGAACCTGGGCTCTTCGGTGGGCGAGTACTGCGGTGCGTCCCAGTCGTAGACACTCCAGAACGCGCACGTTCCACCGAGCGTCCCGTCATAGTCGATGTATTCGACCTCGCGGGTCACGATCTCCTCGGTGAACAGCGGGCTCAGTTCGCGTTGTCCCTGGCGAAAAGTTTCGAAGTAATGGTGGAGGGCATAGTTCTCGCTGTAAGCGCCGGTTGCCGGATCGGCAATAGCGTTGTCCAGCCTCAGTATTTTGCGCCGCGTGCCGTCGTCGGGCAGCGTGATAACCTCGACACTCGCGTTGACGAAAGCCCCCGTTTCGTCGACCGTGTTTCCACCGACGCCGCGCATGAGCACGCCGCCGCGCGGCATCACGCGGGTCTCGCGGTGGGCTTCCCAGTTAGGTACTTGTCCCATCGGTGTCCACGTGTAGTGGATGTTAACCAGTTCGATGTCGGATGTTTGATCGACAAACGTCTTCTTGATGTAGAACGAAGACATATCCTTTCCCGTCAGGCGCCGGCCGCGTTTGGTTCTCTTGATCAGATAGCACTTTTGCGCCTTCCCTGCACATGCGGGTTGTCCGGCCGCCCGTTTCGATCGGCATCGGACTGCCACCGGATCAAACGATGCTCGTCCTGACGCGCGAAACCTGCGCTGTTTTCGGGCGCCCCAGCATTTGGCGATCATCCGTTTCAAGGGCGTCTTGCGGGCGCGCATCGATTATGGAAAGGCTTATGCGGTGACGCGCGCCCTTAGCTCAGCGGATTAGAGCAGCAGACTACGGATCTGCGGGTCGGGGGTTCAAATCCCTCAGGGCGCGCCAGAACCAAGCCGCTGCGGACCGCTAACAGAGTACGTAGCGACGCCGCTACGGGGTTTCAGCCAAGGCTGGCGCAGCGTGCGCGGCGCGCAGCCGGAAGGGTCGGAAGATGCTTAAGCTGTTCGACTACAAGCCATGACCGTATGCGCGCAAAACGCGCATCGCCCTTTTGGAAAAAGGGCTCCAATGGGAGACAACCTGGCTCGACCTGCCCTCGGGTGAGCATAAGAAGCCCGAGTATCTGGCAATCAACCCGCTTGCCAAAGTGCCGGCGCTTATCGACGACGGGGTGGTGGTCCACGACTCGACCATTATCAACGAATACCTTGAGGACAAGTTCCCCAAGCCGCCCCTCTTGCCGAGCGATCCCGTGATGCGGGCGCGGGCGCGTTCGTTCGAGGACTACGCGGACGCCTACTTGGCTCCGTCGATGGTCAAAATTCTTTACCAACTGCGCAAGCCCGAAGCCGAGCGTGACACGGCGCTGATGGAACAGGGAGCGGCTGAGGTGCGCAAGCACTTCGAGTTTCTGGATAACGCGCTTGCCGGGCGCCAGTTCTTCGCCGGGCTCTTCAGCCTTGCCGACATCTCGTTCATCCCGCAGCTCTCGAACTACGAGCATGCAGGCTACGCGGTCCCCGGCGACTTGCTCAACTTGACCGCATGGTGGCAACGGATGAAGTCGCGCCCCAGCTACGGCCAGAGTATGCCCGCGAGCAAGAAGAACTGACCGCCGCGCTGGGGACTTCACCAAGCAGGTGCATGGCGATGGCGAGCAGAGCGCTCGGCAGTCTCGATCATATCGGGATTGCGGTACGAAGCGTCGACAAGGCGCGCCGTTTTTTTGAAGGCGCGTTGGGCGCGCGCTTCAAGTTCGAGGCGCGCAACGAAACGGCGGGCTTCCGGCTTTTGGTTTTCGATCTGAACGGACTCTCGCTCGAACTTCTCGAACCGCTTGGCGACGGTTCTTTCCTCCATCGTTTTCTTGAGCAACGCGGCGAGGGATTCCATCACCTCACCTTGCAGGTAGACGATCCCAAGGCCCGGATTGCCGAGCTGAAGGAGCAGGGCGTGCGAGTTGTCGGCGAGACCGAATGGTCGCCAACCTCATACGAAGCCTTTATCTCGCCGCGCAGCAGTCACGGCGTGCTCATACAGATCGGCTCCGGCTATCTGACCTTGGACAGCGATTCGGCGCGGCCTGGCCTTGGCGGCACCGAAGCCGAAAAGTAATTGAACCGCGTGCAGCACGCTAACCGACGAGGCCGGGGTTCTTTCCTCCGTCGATAGTAATATTGGTCGCGTGGATGAACGCGGCACGATCCGAGGCGAGAAAAGCAATAAGGTCCGCCACCTCCTCGGGCTGTCCGACCCGTCCCAAGGGAGTGCTTTGCGCAAGCGCCTGCTCGACGTCGGTGATGACCGGGCCGCCGTAGACGGACGGCTTCCCCACGCGCATCACGCTCAGTAGACGCTCGGTCAGGATCGGCCCCGGGTTGACGCCGACAACCCGCACGCCGTGTTTTGCGGCTTCGGCACCGAGCGTTTTGGTGAAGTGATTAAGGGCGGCGTTAGCCGCGCCAGCGATCATGAAGTCGGCGCTCGGCATCAGCCAACTTGTCCCGATAATACTGGCGATGAAGCCGCTCTTCTGACGCGCCATATGGGGCAGCACCTCGCGCGCCATCCGGACGTAACCGAAAAACTTGAGCGTCCAGTCTTCGAACCACGCTTCGTCGGTGAGTGCAAGGAAACTGCCGGGCCGGGCGCTGCCGGCGTTGTTGACCAAAATGTCAACTCTCGCGAAGCGGTCGATGCACTCGGCGACAACGGCCTTGACGTCCTCTGCGCGGGTCAGGTCGGCAGCAAAGCCAACGATCTGTCCGGCTCCTTGCCCCGCGCTCGACTGGATCGCCTTGGCTGCCTCTTCGAGCGTATCCGTGTTGCGTGCACACACCAGGACCGAAACTCCCTCCTCGACAAGCCGGGCGGCCACGGCCCGGCCAATCCCTTTGCTGCCGCCGGTCACGACGGCAACTTTGCCCCTTAGATTGAGCTCCATGGCTCTTCTCCTCGCATAATGATGAACTGTGGACACGACCCCGCGGTACGGCCACGGCGATCTGTGCCGCCCAAGGTCGCATCGCAGCCGTTAGACGGTCA
>JAKAVX010000392.1 GCA_021827465.1 Deltaproteobacteria bacterium
GCGATAGCTGCACCGCAGAGCCCCGGGGCGCAATGAACCTCGATGAATCACGATGTGTGAAAAAGATCGGCGGCGTCTCGCAAGCAGCAGACCGTGCCAAGGACGGCCGCCACGACGAGACCCGGCCCGTCAGACCTTCAAAAGCACGATGCGCCAGGTTCTTTGTACTCATGATGCTCATGCTGGGAAGTTGCGTCGGTCAATACCCTGTCGAGGACATAACGCTGGATTCCGCGCCAGGGTGCCGCATAGATGCCACTGCGATTTGTTACCGGCTGCGCGAAGGCTGGGCAGCCAGCCATCCACTAGCGTGGCAACGCGCGGCTGGTGACGCGCGGAGTGGCCTATACTTTGTCTGGGACCGCTCTTTGCAAATTCCGAATGGGTCCCGCGTCCGCGTGGTCTGCAGGAGTGCCCAAAGCCCGCAGCCTGATCCGAACGCTTGGTATGGCACCTATATCGGACCCTCGATACTGACCGCGTCCGATGTTCGATACCTGCGAGACCAGGGCCTATGCCGCAAGGGCGAGAACCTTGAGAGTCAATCCGATCCGCAGAGCAAGTGAAAGAGACCGGCGAGCTCGACCGAAAGCCAGCGCTCAGCCTCGAGGCGTTCCTTCCAGCGACTGAAGATATAGTTGGAATTGCAGCCAAGCAGCGGACGAGTCATCGGGTAGGACTTGCCTTGCGCCAACAGCAGGATCAGCCGCGCCGAGCGCACCTCCTCAGCGGGCAGCGTGCGCGAGCGCGCCTATCGGTCAGTTCCGCGCGCGCTCTCCGGGTCAATCAAAGCTCCGGCTCAAGAACGCTTTGCGATACATGAGTGCAATACCAATGTCGATGCTACACGCGGCCAGTTTGCCTCGCACCCTGACGGTCGGGGCGCTCGCCTGTCTCACACTTGCAGCGCTGACGGCGGCGCAGGCGCCGCCCGTGATTTCGCCGCAGCAACCACCGGCGATCTCGGCACCCCGAAACACATCGGTACCAAGCACCCAAGAGCTTGAGGCGCCGCCGACCTCAGAGAGCGAAAAGTCGGGCAACGTGGTTCATATCCCTCAACTGGCGAAGCCCGAGGCGCCACCGATCAAATCGCCAATCATTCCTCCCGGCTTTTTCGGATGCTGGCACGGCGACCCGGGGCGGTTTGACAGTTGGAACGGGGATGCCGGCGTCTACGATATCGGCGTTCCGGGAAATATATTCTTTTGCTACCAGAACCACACCATCGAACTGCAGAGCGCAGAGATCAAAATCTCCCGGCGTGCTCGAATTCGCGACATCGCGCGTCAGCTCGGGCTCGGCTACACGACGTTCTCGGCGCGCGGGATAAAAACTGATGTGTACCTGGTGACCACCGACACGCTGCGCTCGCGGACCTACATCGACTTAAAAGCTACCGAGCATTTATTCTATCTGATCCCGATCCATTTTCATGAGGACATGGTCGAAGATGAGGTCAGCAGGCTCCTTGATTCGGGGAGATTAGAGGTGCGAGCGCGTTTCCTGGTCAGCGCCTACGGGTCATCGATGTGGGGAACCTGGCATTCAGACTTTCAACGCGTCGCAAACGTTCCCGGCGCAACGGAATAGCGATATGCTTAGCCGCTGGCGCACGGGCGCGGCGATTCGACAGTCGCGATGGTTAACTCGGCGGGCGGAATTTCAACCAGCTACCAGTATGGCCCCTTCGGGCAGACGACGATGACGGGAACTTCGAGCACGGCACCCTCACCCGCGCGTCACGGCGATTGCGTGAAAGAGCAATCGTCGCGCCGCGCCGCCCTCTCCCGGTGGGCGAGGGAACGAGCATTATAGGGCGCGAGCTCGATGCGAGCGGTCTCTACTTCATGCGCGCGCGCGATTACGATGGGGCGGTCGTGCGCGGGACGGTTAATGCATAATCGCTCTGCCCATTGCTTGGGCCATGAAGAAGGCGTTGGTGACGGTGCCTTCGTCGATATACCAGCATTCGGGCACAGGGGAGTTTGCTTCGGGCATGAAGATTATCGATGAATTACCGGTTTGCACGTCTTCATCCACGAGCGCGAGCTGGAACATCCGCTTGTAGGGGAAAATAGCCACTCGAGCGCCGGGCACCGGACGGTCGCGATAGGTATTGAAGGTTGCGATCGTCTTCCAGAGTTTTCCGTCGCGATCGTACTGGTCGGCGGCGGTGATGAACCATCCTTCGGAATCTATATAGAAAATGCGATGCGGGATCGTGTTGAGGCCGTTCTTGGCGTCGGCCTGGACGATATACAGATGGCGCAGCTCCCAGTTTTCGGGGCATACGGTGCGTCCGCTGTCGTTCGGGCAGTTGTGTTCGGGAGAATTCTTCGCGTGCACGCAGGCGAGCATCTGTTTTTCGCCGAGCAGCTTGTAGTTGAAATCCTCGATCTTGGCGGCGAAGCCGAAATAGCTATCGGGATCGATCGTGCTAAAGTACGGAGACGCGCCTCCCACGTCACCCAGCACGTCCGACAGGCTATAGGCCGCCATCCGGCGCAGCTTGCGCCGCGACGGAAGATAGAACCATACGTTGTCCTCCATCTTCGGATCCATGTACCGGTACCGCACCAACCCGAATCCGAGCATCGACGAGGGCTCGAGGAATGGGTAGACGGCGAAGCGATAGCGGATTCCCGAGGCTTTGAAGTCGGGATCGGTAGGGAAGGGCTCCACTTCGATACGGCCGACATTGTTGTAGAAGCCGAAGTGGCCGATTGCGAAATGGGCCGCCGGAGAGCCGTGGCTTGAGGCGGTGTAGGTGCCGACCTGCGTGTAGCGGGCATCGACGTCATCGTTGTATTGCGGGCGGAAGCTGAAGTTCCACATGATCTTGAGGGCGACCTGCGGATCGTTGGGATCGAGCAGCGGAAACGGCAGCCCGGCGGTGTAATTGGTAAGCGAGCCGCCGGAGGTCAGCGAGACTTGCGGCGAATATTTCTCGGTGGCGGACTTGTAAGGCGGAGGCCATTGGAGCGCCCCCGTCGGCACGATATCCATCTCCATCCCCTGCTTGACGAGAATGTAATTGCCGGGACTGACGAGCGCTTTGACCTTGTTCGCGTTGGCGGAATTGATCACGTCGCCGGGCCTCAAGCCAGAGGCGGCGGCGAGTGCGGGATTCGACATGGGCGACGGCGCGGCGGAAGGCGACAGCGCGGATTCGGCAGCGGCGGCGTCGCGCGCGAACGGCAAGGTCGCGGCGCAGCATGCGATTATCGCGAGCAGGCATATCCAAGACTGGCGGCGTACGGTCGAAGCGGGCATGCCACTACCTCCGGCAGGGGTGCATCTGGTTTTATTTCTTGCACCCCACATAGGTTTCTTCAATCGCGCGGCGTCGTCGCCGCGGACTCGCGACGGTTAAACCGGAGGGTTACAGGACGGCGGCGCGGACTCGAGCCAATCGCGCGGCGAGGGATTTCAGGCCTCCCACCATGTGGACGCCGTACCAGTGCAGGTCGCGTCCGCTGACGATCAATACGCGCCGCGAGAGCGCGGGGGGAAGCTCGGCGCGTAGTTCGTCGATATCGGCGGGGCCGAATTCATAGGGTTCGTCGGGCAGCAGGACTATATCGGGGCGCAAATCGAGCGCGGCGTCGAGTGTCGTGATCGGATAACGCGCGCCAGCCGACGCGAAAATATTGTTGTACCCCAGCATCCGCAACACATCGTGCGCGTAGGTGTCGGCGTTGAACGCCATCCACGGTTTCTTCCAGATCGGACAAAATACGCGCAGCCTGAGCTTCGCCCACACGCCGATTTCCGACTCGATCGAGCTGACGCTCAGCGTGATCTCGCGGGCGAGGGCGGCCGCTTGGGTTTCGCTTCCGATCGCGCGGCCGATTTTGAGGAGCGATTCGACGGCGCCCGGCACCGTGCGCGGGTAGGTCGTCATCACGGCTACGCCCTGCGCGCGGATTCGCTCGACGTCTTCGCGGCGATTTTCTTCGGCGTTGGCGATTACGAGATCGGGCGCGAGGTTCGAGATCGCGCGCAGGCCGGGATTTTTGGTGCCGCCGATTTTAGCGACG
>JAKAVX010000393.1 GCA_021827465.1 Deltaproteobacteria bacterium
CGCGCCGATCAGGGTATCGAGCCGCGCCCAGCGCAGGTCAGAAAAGCGCAACCGCTTATCCGCAACGCAGCTCTGTTGAAAGAAGAGCTGCCACGGCGCGATCGTAGTACCTACGATCGCAATCACCACAAACATAAGTCCGGGGGTAAGGCCGCCGTAGGGCCGAGATGGCACGAACGTGTTGTGCGTCACCTCCGCAAGCGACGGTTTGACCGACCATGCGATCCCCAGCCAAGCCACGTCGAGCAGGCACAGGACGATCACGATCCGCTCCCAGCGCAGGTAGCTTCCGCTGACCACGAGTAGACTTAGCGCGATTGCGAAGAGCGGCACTCCCACTCGCGCGGCTACCCCAAGAGCCGGCAGCGCGAGCGCGATCGCCGCGAACTCCGTAACCAGTGTGAGGAAATTGACTAACTCGAGGTCGAACAGCGAGAAGGCGCCCCACCATTTGCCGAACCGCTTGTATATCATCGCGGCGTGGCCTTGCCCGGTCGCTATTCCGAGCCTGACAACCATTTCCTGCACGAAATAGGTAATCGGCAGCAGCGCCAGCATCGCCCACATCAAATGCGTGCCATACTGCGCGCCGGCCTGGACATAACTCGAGACGGCACCGGCGTCGTTGTCGGCCTCCATCACGATGAGGCCAGGGCCAAAGACCATTACGAATGTAAGCAGATTCCGCGCCCATCGGGTGCGGACCATCCGACGCCCGGAGCGCGCGGCCTCGGTGGCGAGATCAACTGGCGATTTGCGTGCGTTCGCTACATGCATGATACCCTCCAATCATCGGTCTAAATGGGCGTAAGCCTGTGCGTACGACTCGGATGCTCGCGAACGAGTAAGCCGGATCGCCCGGATGGGTCGTCCATGGTGGATGCTTCCTCCTCTGAATGCTCAAACGCGCCAGCATCCTCGCCGGCGCACTCTCTTTAACTAGTCTCAAAGTACGCATTAAGTCAACGGCGCATATCAATTCAATTACTATATGAAGTTGATAATAAAAGTCAGGCACACCGAAACGAAGTTGAGAATGGGAATCAACACCGAAGGCAGACGTTGGGAGTCTTGCGTGATATCAAGTGAGTCCCTGCTTTCGCTTGCGTAAAGGGGGGCAACGTATCAAGCGACACCGCTTGCGGTACATCCAAGCAATGAACGCAGACGCTGAGGAGAAGAAGATTCGCGCCAGGCGATAGCTTGCTAATCTTCAAGAGGAGATCGAGAGCGCCGCTTTCTATCGGGCGTTGTTAAAGATCGAAGGCAGACCAGCTTGCCGGCTCTGGCTGAGTGGCGGCTGGTTCGTCGTTCTTATTCTTCGCGTTAGGAGCGATCTTTCCGGTCCTGACGTTCCTCTGCCTCAGCGGAATCGAAGCGGCCACCGCCAGTATCATGTTAAGCGCGGCCGCGCTCTTTCTTATTGGGGCTGGAACGACACTTTTTGCAGGACGCAGCTTTCTGTCCTCGGGACTGGGGCAATTCCTCATAGGGCTGCAGCGGCATCCGTTACTTATGCCTTGGGTCGAGCGATAGGTTAGCCGATCGCTGAACTTCGGTTGGGTCTTGAATGAAGAAGGAAGATCAGCCGACAGGCGCGGCACTTACAGCCGCTTGACAAGTTCTCTGCCAGTCCCCCTACGATAAAGCGGCTCACACGATCAGATAGAGGGTGAGGCTGCTGGTGCGGGGGGCAACGCGTACGCGGCCAGGTCGAAGCCGTCGAGCGCCATCAGGTGCTGCCTGCCGCGGAAAAGGTGACGAATAGGTCCGCCTACGCGATCCGCTCGAGCACGAGCACGGGAATCTGGCGCGTGGTCTTGCGCTTGTACTCGTTGAACTGGGGCATGATCTTCGCCTGCGCCTCGAACAGACGCTCGCGCTCGTCGCCCGAGGTTGCGTGCGCGCGCGCCTGAAACTTCTCGGTGCCGATCTCGACGGTCACAACCGGATTCGCGATCAGGTTGTGATACCAGTCGGGGTTGTCGGGCGCGCCCGCCTTGGATGCGACGATCACGAAGCCGTCGCCGTCGCGCGTATAGACCAGCGGCGTGGTGTAGGTACGGCCGCTCTTTGCGCCCTTGTGGGTGATCAGGATCATCGGTGCGCCCGCGAACGGCCCACCAACCTTGCCGCTGTTCGAGCGGAATTCCTCGATAATACGCCGGTTGAATTCGTTCAGGTCAGCCATGGTTCCTCCGTCCGCGCGTGGCAGTCTTGCCGCTTTGCGACAGTAGCAAAGCGCGGGATTCCGCGGCCAGCGCCATTTCGCGCGCGCCTCGATGCCGCGGGCCGAAGGGACGCATATTCCCCCGGCCCGCTTGGGTTTCTCAATCCTTGGAGCCGTAGCTGACCGCGAGACCGGCGCGGGCGTCGGACTGGATGCCGTACTGCGCAATCGGATAGCGAAGGCCGTTGCCGGCAAGCCGCTTCATCCCCTCGATCGCTTTTGGCAGATAGCGCGGCGGCAGCGCCATCAGCATCTCCTCGTCGAGCACGCCTCCGTAGCGACGTTCCGCGAAGCATGGAATCGAGAGGCTCGGCTCGCCGGTCTTGAGCGCGCGCCCCCATGAATCCGCGCACGCCGATTCTCCGACCACGCCCCATTGAAACTTCCGGTAGCCGGTCCATTGCAGGCCGTTGATGAAGATAATCATCTGGCCGGGCGTGCCGTAAACGAGGCAGATGTCAGGTGGATTGAGCCGTCCCGTCGCAAGCGGCGACACCGCCATCGCGGTGTACCTGCCGTGCGGAACGACGTCCATCGCGCGCTGATGCGCCGAGGAGTCTTCGGGCGTCTTGTACCATACGCCGACCATCCGGTCTCCCGACAGCCATTCCTCATTCTGGGGATGGAGTCCGATGACCGCGCCGCACTGCGCGGTGACGAGATCGTTGACCGTGATTCCGACCGTCCATCCCAGCCGCGCCGCTTGGGCGACGATCTGGTCGGTGGTATGGACTGACTTGGGGCGGCGAATCTTCGGGATCGCTTCCATCTCGGCCACGGTGCTGAAAAGCTTCATCCCGATCGGCGCGGTCTTGAGCCTGAGCAGGCGGTTGAGTTCGTCGGTCAGTGCGGGCCAGTCGTAGGAGGCCGGTTCCGCAATCTGCGCGGCGCGATTCGTTTCTTCAGCCATCGTGTCCACCTCCGGGTGATGTCTGGCGCCGGCCAGACGTCCAATCCTCGTAATACAGGAGCCCGCGCGCGAAAAGCCATCGCGGGGCGCAAAGCGACAAGCATGTGGCAAGTTTATGCCGCAAGATGTCTCAAATTGACATTGATGCTTCCGTCGGCGGTTGTCTGAAGCGCGCGCAGCGCATACGAACTCAGAATCCGCCGCACTGGTCATCGACGAATTTCCGGCTGTACGAATCTTCTATCGTGTGCCACGCCGAGCGGTGGACAGGTCCGGAATTTATCCGATTCCGGCACGTTGCATTGCGGCACGCGAATTGTATTTGGGCGGGGGCTTCCGAAGTGAGGCCGGCAAGACCATGAACTCGCGGAGTGCCGAATCGAGCGACGCAATTGAATCGCAGGCCCCGGACAACGGGGCCGTGCGCTCCGGCCAGGGAAGCGCCTCCGCGTCCCCGTGCTATTGCGCCGCGCTCTCGCCGCACGCGAGCGCCGGGGCGGGTCGGATGCGACTAGCCGCCGCTTCGGCATTTCACGTGCTCTCCGCAGTGCTGGGAACGATGGGCCATGCGGTGCTGGCGTTCGATTGTGCCGGCTGCCTGGTGAGTCACAACGAGCATGCGGCGAATCTGTTCGATATCGGTTCCTCCGACCGCACGATTCATGGCCTGCTGGGTCGAAAACTTATTCCCGATCCGCAGAGCAACGGCGCGGGCACGGCGGCGATTGAATCCGCGCTCAAGGGCGAACGCGTCGAGCGCCTGAAGGTTTCGATAGCGGGTCCGGAGTCGGAGCGGGGCTGCTTCGCCCTTACGACTCTTCCGCTTGGCGAGGCGGACAACGCCGAGGGCTGCACGGTCGCGATCTTCGAAAGGATCGCAGGCGCCGGGGCTCTCG
>JAKAVX010000394.1 GCA_021827465.1 Deltaproteobacteria bacterium
CTCGCCGCGCTGATGAAGAACCAGGTCACCCGGATGGTGCTGTGCCGGCCCGCGGTCGAGGCGGGTGAGAAGCTCGGATTCCTGCCCGGCGACCTTGCCGAAAAGGTCAATCCGTACCTGCGCCCGCTTTACGACGCGCTTCACGACATGGTCGATTACGACCGGGCGCGCCGGATGCTCGAGCGCGGCACTATCGAGGTTGCGCCGCTCGCCTTCATGCGCGGCCGCACCCTCAACGATTCGTTCATCATCCTCGACGAGGCCCAGAACACCACCACCGAGCAGATGAAGATGTTCCTGACCCGGCTCGGCTACAACTCCAAGGCGGTCATTACCGGCGATATCACGCAGATCGATCTCCCGAGCGGCAAGCTCTCGGGCTTGAAGGAAGCGCGCACCGTGCTCGCCACCACGCCCGGAATCAAGTTCGTCTACTTTGACGAGCACGATGTCGTGCGTCATCGCCTGGTGCAGGCGGTAATCGCGGCCTACGAGGCGTTCGACAACGTCGGCGCGACGACCTCGGACGACTCCGCGGCGTCCGGCAACGGTTCCGAAAAGGCCTGACCTCGTTGAGCGTCGCGTTTCGATGCGGCACGGCGCGCGGACGCGGCTTCGCGCGGGCGCTTAAGCGTGACGCGGCTTCATTGCTCGAACAAACGGGGCTTTCGGACTGCGAACTATCGCTGTCTCTCGTTTCCGACAACGCGATTCGTGAGCTGAATCGCGATTTCAGAGGAAAGGACGCCCCAACCGACGTCCTTTCCTTTTCCCAAATCGAAGAGCGAGGCATGGCGCCGCCCGATCCCTACGCGGTGCCGAATCAACGGGGGATGCCGCTCGGAGACGTCGTCATATCGATCGATACCGCGCTACGGCAGGCTCGCGAGCTTGGCGTTTCCCCGGCCGCGCGGTTAAGGACGCTCCTGATCCACGGCTTTCTCCATCTGCTCGGCCATGACCACGAGCGCTCGGTAGCCGAGGCGCGCAGGATGTTCGCACGCGAGCGCAGGCTTGCGGCCCGGCTCGATAGCGCAAGCCCGGCGTCGGAGTCGCAATACGTCGGCACTATCGGAAAGCGCGCCAAAACGCGATGAAACGCGACGCGGCGCAGATCCTTCCCTCGGCGCCGACGCTGACCCATTTCACCCGCGCGTCGCGGACGCGAAGCGCGCTCGACAACCTGATGCAGATTCTCGCCGAAGGAACGATCCGCGGCGCAACCCGGATGGTTCGCGGCGGGCGAAAGGCGGTATGCCTGTTCGACGCGGCGCCGGCTGAGCTTTCGACCCTGCTTTCGCGCCGTAATCGGCGCCGCTACCAGCCGTTCGGGATTGCGATAGATAAACGCTATGCTTTTGGTAAAGGAGCGCGGCCGGTAATCTACATGCCGTTTCGCGAGGCCGAGGCTATCCTTGGACCGGAAGAAATTTGGCGCGTGGTGAGTATCGAACTGGACCGGACACCGCCGGTTGACTGGACTTTCGAGCGGGAATGGCGGCTGCTCGGCGATCTGCCGCTGGTGCCGGAATTGGCGGTCGCGCTGGTCGAGACCTGGCGCGACGCGGAAGAGATTTTTACCCATTTTTCCGGGCGACCGCCCTGCGCCGGGGTGCTCCCGCTCAGCGAGATTTTCGATAAGCCGTGAAACTGTCCTCGAACACGATTACACGCGCCGCGCTGGTCGGAGCGAGCGGGCTTTCGCTTGCGCTCGCGTTTCCGAAGTTCAACGTCAACCTGCTCGCGTGGGTCGCCTTCGTGCCGCTGCTCTATGCGATCGAAGGCGAGCCGCTCAAGCGGGTGTTCGGATGGGCGTGGCTGCAGGCATTCGTCTGCTACATCTTCTCGCTCTACTGGATCGAGATCACGCTGCATCGTTTTGCCGGCGTCCATGAGGCGATCGCGATGCTGCCGATGCTGCTCCTTGCGGGAGTTATCGCGCTCTACTCGGCGGTCGCCATCTGGGCCGCAGAGTTCGTCGCGCGCAAGCGGCGGATTTCGCTCGTGATAACCGCGCCGATCGCGTGGGCGGCGGTCGAATGGGTGCGCAGCTTCTTTCCGATCGGCTTTCCCTGGAACCTGCTCGGCGAAAGCGCTTATCGGATGCTCTACCTGGTCCAGTTCGCCGAGTTCACCGGCACCTACGGCGTCTCGGCGCTGATAATGCTCTTCAACGTCGTCCTGTTCGTGGTGGTGTTCAGGCGCGAGACGCGCAGGGTCCAGATGATCGGGCTCAGCGTGCTGACGGTCCTGATGGTCGCGGCGGAGGGCTTCGGTATCTGGCGGGTTCATCAGATGGACAAGGCTCCCGCCAAAGGCCAGTTGCGTGTCGCGATGGTGCAGGGCGATATCCCGCAGTCGATAAAGTGGAACCCGAACTACCTGACCGAGAGCGTCAAGGTCTATTTCGACCAGACCGCGCTCGCGGCGCGCCAGGGCGTTAACCTGGTCGTATGGCCCGAGGCTGCCGCGCCGTTCCTGTTCCAGCCGCATGACAATTATCCGGCCGAGTTCGCGAGCGACGCCGCCTATCGCAAGGCGCTGCTCGAACTTGCGCACAATATGGACGTTCCGATCCTGTTCGGCGCGCCGGCGCTCGGGGTCGAAGACGGCGAACTGGGCTTTTACAACCGCGCCTACCTGGTCTCCGGACAGGGCAAGGTGGACGGCTATTACGACAAAATTCAACTGGTGCCGTTCGGCGAGTACATCCCGCTTAAAGGCGTGCTCGGGTTCTTCGTCAACCGCGTCGTCCATGGATTCGGCGACATGTTCCCGGGCAAGACTCAGACCATCTTTCAGGTCAAAGGCGCGAAGCTCGGCGTGCTCATCTGCTACGAGAGCGTGTTCCCGAACCTGACCCGGCTGGCGGTCAAAAAAGGCGCGGATATCCTGCTCAATATCACCAACGACGCCTGGTACGGACGCAGCTCGGCGCCGTATCAGTTGCTCGCGATGGCGGCGATGAGAGCGATCGAGACCAAGGTGCCGATGGTGCGGGTCGCCAACACCGGGATCAGCGCCGTAATCCTGCCCACGGGGAAAATCACCGCGCCGACCCCGCTGTTTCAGCGCGGCACCGAAATAGAAGACGTCGCATGGCGTCCGGAGCGCACGCTTTATACCGTGGTCGGCGACGCATTTGCCGAAATCTGCTTCGTCCTGATGATGGCGGGTCTGATTCTCGCCTTCATGTGGCCGCGAAAGTTGAAGCCGCTCGAAGCCAGGGTCGAGGAAATTCTGTCCCGCAACGGCAAAACCGGAAAGCGCGCGGCGGTTAATTGACGCCGCCGCTTCTGGCAGAATATTGAAAAGACCGCCACGAGGTATTTTTTTAGATGCTCAGTGAACTGCGCGAGAGATTGAACGATTTCGAGGCCCGCGCCGACAATCTCGGGAGGCGTCTTTGACGTCCCCAAGCTGACCGCTCGTCAAAGGGAACTCTCCGAACAGTCTTCCAAACCCGACTTCTGGGATCGCCCCGAGGCGGCGCAGGTCGTCCTCAAGGAGCAGGACCAGCTCCGCGATCAACTCGAAGCCAACAAACGGCTGCGCGAGAAACTCGAAGAAGCGCGCGTTTTCCTCCAGATGGCCGAGGAAGAAGGCGCCGAGGAATCGGAAGCATCGCGCGAAACCGAAACCGCGCTCGAAGCCGCACGCGCCGAACTCGAAAAACAGGAACTGCGCGTGATGCTCGGCGGCGAGTACGACCGCCTCGGCGCAATCGTATCGATTCATCCGGGCGCCGGCGGCCTCGAAGCGCAGGATTGGGCCGAGATGCTGCTGCGCCTCTATCTCAGATGGGCCGAGCGCCACGGCTACAAGGTTGACCTCGCGGATTTGCAACCCGGCGAGGGCGCCGGAATCAAAAGCGCAACCTTCACCGTCGAAGGCGAATACGCCTACGGCTATCTTCGCGCCGAGGCCGGCATCCATCGCCTCGTGCGCATCTCACCTTACGACGCCAACGCGCGGCGCCATACCTCATTCGCCTCGGTCTTCGTATTCCCCGCGATCGATGAAAAAATCGAG
>JAKAVX010000395.1 GCA_021827465.1 Deltaproteobacteria bacterium
TGCGCCATTCACATCTCGCTTATCGTCGATAATATCGCCTGTCACTGGGTCAAACTTGCGCATGCTGATCTGCGGTTCCAGCGTGTCACCTGCTTGATCCCGGTTCGAAGCATCACGGCCGCCGTAGCCGCGGCTCCGTGCGCCTGCGTGATTCGATGCGCCTTGCGTCCATTCGCGGAATGTGAATCGGCAGTCACCGTTTTCATCGAGCGTGTAGCGAAGCGTCCTATCCAATGACCGCGAGTGCTGCACTTCGTCGTCGGCCCGGGCAATCCTAAAATCCGGATACGTGGGAAACAGCCGCGCCCTCACCTTCGTGTCTTCAATATAATCAAACAGGCCAAGCTCCTCGGCAATGCGTAGTATCGGCCCCGTGCGATAGTTCCGATCGTCGCGCGAACGCTTCGCCCGCAGGTTTGGGCTAGGCTGAATGATGTGCGGTTCGACAACCTCACGGTCGATTCGGCTGAAGAATTCGGCGATCAGCGGGTCGGCCATATCACGGCGCAGACGGATGAGGCTAGTCGGTGCTCCTCGCCGAAATGGCCCAACAATGACGCTGTGCGGACTGGTTTTGTAGATGTAGCGGCCCTGTTCTCGTTTGTAGTCCTCGACCAGCTGGGCATTGTCCTCGGACATGATCACCGTGGAGTTCTTGCCATAGCCGCAGGCGCGACCCAGGAGACCCTGCAGCAGTGCATTCAAATTCGCCGCCTTGTTGGAAAACTCGAGGAACCACTCGACCTCCCGCGGGAATGCATCACCCATGCGCGCGCGATTCGTGACGGCGATCAGAAATGGGAGGTCGGGCCTCGTGCGCCGCCGGATCGCCCGTTTGACGCTTTGACCTTTGTGCTCGGGACCAAAGTATTCAATCACCTCGATTTCATCAGGCGGCAGATTCAGGCTCTCGAGAAGCCGATGCGAGTGGCTATTGCTATTGAAAAGTCGCATGCAAATCCCACGGCTTCCCATGGCACCCGACCGGGCCATGTGGAGGATGGCTTCTCGCAGGGTCCGCTCAACATCGATGCGGTACTGAGAGTGACTTCCCGGATAGCCCACCTTCTTGGCGAAGCGCTTAAATGCCGTCGCGGTCATGCGGTAGGCGTTGAGCGAGACCTTCTCCAGGAAGGTCAGACCGATCTCTCGTCCGAGTGCGGCGAAGCTTAAGATTCTCGGCGGGGCCACGTCGGCTTCCGCATCGATGACCGCTCCGCCGAAGTAGTTAAACCCGACGTAGCTCGCGGTTAGATACTGCTTGACTTCCCAAACGGCCTCGACGTCATGCAGCTCGTAAGGCGTCGCCGACAGGCCAATGAAGACCCTATCCTTCGCGTCATCGCCGAGCGCTTCGTCGATCTTGTTAAAGATCTGCAGCAACACGCAGGGACGCTGCTCGATCTGATCGTCCTCGAGCTTGACGAATCTGTCGCTTGCGCCGAACTGTGGCTCGTCGATGATAAGCAGAGGCGCGAATCCCTTTTCGTTCGCCTTGCGGCAGAGATCTGCGATTTTCCGGATGCTTTCCCCTGGGGCTCGGCGTTGGATGAAGTCCTCAAGACGGGGCCCCATCATTGTGTCGGTGAGGGTGTGCTTGAGGACGTGCTCGCGGTATGTGCTGATCGTGGGCGAAAACTCAAACACGGGATCGATCGCGACTCGCTTTACGAACTTGGTGTACTCCATTAGCGTACAGCGGTGCTTGTCGTCGACCTCGACCGCCAGCTCGCCATAGAAATCCAGAAAGCGGGCGATTTCGATCTTCGTCTGGTCTTCCTGGCTCGTGTGACTCGTGATGAGGTAAATCGGATAAAGACACCGCCCGGTTAGCAGGTACACGATTGGACCAGCAAACTGGAACGCGAGCGACGTCGTGGTCTTGCCCGATTGCATGGCACCCAATACCAGTCCGTTGTGCCGCGGTGAGGTAAGTAATTCACCCACACAGTTCAGAGCTGTCATGAGCTGCGCGTCGTGAAGAACGCCCGAATCGTCGACGCGCTCGCAAAACCGCATGACACGTGCGAAACCGTTCCCGCTCCGCACGGCATTGATAGCACCTTCGGCACTGAGCCGCACGCCGAGGCCGAGTTCCTGCGCATGTTCCGTGAAGATCCGCTCGATCTTCTTCAGATGCGCCGCGTATTCGTCGACCCGACGCCGCACGTCTTGCTTAGTTGCGGGCTCGCTTCTTACGCTCTCAAGCATCTACTCGGCCCTCGCGACTTTTTGCGGCCAATAGAAACTGGCGTTACGGTATAACGCTCATAAATTAACAGACATGTATTAAGCTTGCAATGCTGTACATTAATATATGTGCGTTAATTGCACCTTGAAAATTCACTCTGCATCATTCATCATCATCATGATGCAAGATGATGACTCCTTGTGCCTGCCAGAAGAGTAAGTCCGGAATCCAGTGAGCGCCTGACCGTGACGCTTGACGCGGCAGATCGGGCGGAAGTCGCACGGTTGGCGCAGGAAGAGGATCGTAGTCTTGCGTGGGTGGTCCGAGAAGCGCTACGCGAGTATCTCGCGAAGACACGTGCCCATAAGACAGACCAGGAGGCTGAATGATGGACACACTGACGCGCAACCAGCGAAGCGAGCGCATGCGACGCATCAAATCCCGGGACACGCGGCCGGAGCTTCAATTGCGACGCCTGGTATGGGCCTTGGGTCATCGCTACCGCAAGAACCAGCGGGCTGTCAGGAGCAAGCCGGACATCGCGTTTGTCAGCCGGAAACGCGCGATGTTTCTTCATGGCTGCTTCTGGCATCGACACGACTGCCCCTTGGGGAGACGCACTCCGAAATCTAGGGTGGGGTTCTGGAGCAAAAAATTCAATGACAACGTCCAGCGGGACGCTCGGGTGATGCGGGAGTTAAGAACGGAGGGATGGACGGCCCTCGTGGTTTGGGAATGCGAACTGCACGATCAGGGGAAAGTCGAGCGCCGATTGAGGAGATTCCTCGATGCATAGCGTCGAACTCTTCGCAGGTTGCGGCGGACTTGCCCTCGGCGTAGCGCGCGGGGGCTTTACCCACGATCTCGTCGTCGATCTGGACGACGACTCCGTGGCGACTTTGACTGCGAACAAAGAGCGCAAGATCAAGCACGTGCACCAGTGGGAGATCGCTCAAAACGACACGCGGGAACTGGACTTCCATGAATATCAAGGCGTCGATCTCGTCTCGGCGGGGCCGCCCTGCCAGCCATTCTCGATTGGCGGGAAACATCTAGGTCCGCGAGATCCGAGGAATATGTGGCCAGAGGCAATCAGGGCGATACGCGAAATCCGTCCTCGGGCATTTATCCTTGAAAACGTGCGGGGACTCTTCCGCCCAGATTTCTCAAAGTATCTCGAATACATAAGGCTTCAACTGACATTTCCAGATGTCAAACCGCACGAAGGTGAGAGCTGGAATTGCCATCTGGCGCGTCTCCGCTCACACGTCAACACCAAGAGAGGCAAGAATGGCGAGTATCGCGTCTTGGCACGCGCGATAAACACGGCCGACTACGGCGCTGCCCAGAAGCGCCATCGGGCGATCTTCATCGGCGTGTCCTCTGAGTTCGACGACCAGTGGGAATTTCCCGCTCCGACGCATTCTGAGGACGCGCTTGCTTGGTCGAAGCACGTCGATGGCAGCTACTGGAAACGACACTCAGCACGACGAATCCGGAAGCCCGCCTCGAAAGCAGAGGAGCGCGCACTCAAGAGGCTGCTTTCCACGAAGAAGAAGCCACGCGAGCAGCCCTGGATCACAATTCGTGACGTCATCGCGGATCTTCCCGCGCCTTCGAAGCGCGAACGCATACAGGGGCACTACCAACACCCAGGCGCACGCGCCTATGCCAATCACACCGGATGTTGCCTCGATGAGCCGGCAAAGGCCCTCAAGGCAGGAGACCACGGCGTTCCGGGCGGCGAGAACATGCTTGCAGACAGGCGCGGCAATGTCCGCTATTTTACGGTTCGGGAAATGGCGCGCCTTCAAGGTTTCCCTGACGATTTCGTTT
>JAKAVX010000396.1 GCA_021827465.1 Deltaproteobacteria bacterium
GATCTTAAGGTGGAGAGTCCTACCCGAGTTTACGCCTCATTGTGCGGTTGGGCTCGCGGTTGGCGCCGGTGTTTTTCCCCGCGCCGAATCGGCGAGCGGTATCGTTTCCTCGAAGACCTGGCGCGGGGTGCGGTAACCCAGCGCCTGGTGCAAGCGTTCATGGTTGTAGAACTGGAAGTAGGCGGCGATCCCCTGCCGCGCCTCGGACACGCTCTCGTACGCCCGCAGATACACCTCCTCGTACTTGAGGCTGCGCCACAGTCGTTCGACGAAGATGTTGTCGCTGAACCGGCCGCGCCCGTCCATGCTGATGGCAACCCCGTGCGCGCGGAGCACACCGGTGAAATCGTCGTCAGTGAACTGGCTCCCCTGGTCGGTGTTGAAGATTTCCGGCCGTCCCGTGCTAAGTGCCTCCTCCAGGGTCTCGACGCAGAAGCTCGCCTCCAGCAGATTCGACAGTCGCCAGGCCAGCACGTAGCGGCTCACCCAGTCCATCACCGCGACCAGATAGAGAAAGCCGCGCGCCATCGGAATGTAGCAGAGGTCGGCGACAACACCAAAGACTCGCGCTACCGCCTGATCGAAACCCTAAGCGTGCTTATCGAGGCGTACGACCGGGAGCATCACAGCCTGCCGGAAGCCTCCAGTATTGAAGTGCTTCGTTTCCTGATGAAGGAGCACGGGTTCACGCAAAAGGACTTCCCCGAGATCTGCAGCCAGGGCATCGTCTCCGACGTGCTGGCGCGCGGCCGCCGTCTCAACGGCGCATCATCCGCGCGTTGTGGCCGCCGTGTCTGGAATGAGATCGCGCTGGGCCAATTCGGCCAGCACCTCGACCGGCAAAGTGCGGGCATCAACCACGATACCGTCGACCTCGACCATCCACGCCAGCGGATTCTGTGCCAGTATCTCGCGGCGGCAGTAATCAGGTTCAAGCGGCATGATTCGCAGAACATTCATGATGAGCCGAGCCTTGGTGGCGAGCGCGCTCTTCGAAACACCGGTAAGTCGGCTCAGGTCGTCGAACTTTATGTGCGGACGTTGAGTAGGATCGAACAGGAAGTTGACCTGGCCGATCGCGTAAAGGACGGCGCCGACGCACACTCTTATCTGTCCGGCTTCGAGCGGCGACGGACGCTTGCGAGCCAGCCGCCGGACCAGCTTGGCGCAGAGCGCCCCGTACTCGTCATCGAGATGCTCCGTGCAAAAATTCCTCGTGAGCGCGATGATCTCGTCAGCGCGGCTTGGCGACCGCGAAGATGTCGCGAACTCCCGACTTTTCTTTTGTGAGGCTACCGTAATCCTCCCGTGTCGCGTCAATTCGGATAGACGTTCCACACCTCAAGCAATTTCCACCTGTCGCGTGTTCGACCGACGGTACCGGCGATCTCCCATCCGACCTTGCATTGACGGGCAAGCGCGGGCGGCAGCGCAATCGGCCCTATCTCGCTTCCTTCCATGGCCTCAAGCCAGATTTGCCCCGGCTCGACGCGGTGGATCGTGAAATGGTCTTCAAGCGCATCCTCGTCACTTTCGGGGATCGGTCTCTGGCGTTCCGCGTATTCCATCAACCGGTAGGCGAGCGTCTCGGCCTCCGGCAGATCGCGGGCGGCTCGCGCTCCCTCTGCGGCTCCCGCCGTTGCCATTTGTGTCGGGGGACGTAGCCCTTCTGAGCGAGCCATCGGGCGAGCGCTTTGGTCACCGTTCCTGCGGCGCGCTTGAGTTCCCGGCCGGCAATCACCTTGCGCACCATGAAGTAGCCGAGGAACTCGCCGAGGTTGGGAAGAATCTTGTCGGGACCGAAAATCTCGCAGAACTCACGATGCTCATCGCCTTGAGCATCATAAAGCCGGTTGAAAAGATCGGCGTCGGCTTGGGATAGAGCCTGATACGCGTAGTTGTTGAGACTGCTCGTAAGAAGCCCAATCACCTCCTGATATCGCGCCAAGGTCTTGGCCGACAGGCGCTCCTTTTGTTCAGCGAGGAACTCGGTCAGAACCTCATCGATAGTAGGCTGTGCGATCTTCATATCGCGGGCTGCTTCCATCTCTTCTCTCCGCTGCTATGCCCGTCATGGAGGCTAGTATCTTCTTGCTCGGTGCCCGGCGCGCAAGCCGAATCCGTACCAGCTATCCACAGCGCAACAGTGCGCGGGTGTGCTGAGGTCCGGATACAAGATCGGCCGATCAGTTTGCGCTCAAGGTTTCTTGCGGTTTTCGGGTGGCTCGCTCGCTTTAAGTTGATTGGCCAGAAGGTCGGTTACAAAGCCGCTGGCGGGCATCAACTGACGGATGCGCGCCCGAATCTCATCGCGCCGCCCGACCTGCTCAGCCGCCTCCATCGTATTGGAATATGCCGCGAAAACGTCAGCTGCGGTGATTTCCTAGCCGTAGCCTTGTCCAAGCCAGCGCAGCGCCGCGAGGCCGGACTCAATTGCAAAGGCGGGGTTCCTGTCTCGAAAGTCCCGTGCGGCGCGTGTAACGGTCCGCGGGTCGGTGGGCGAGCGATGGGCAAGCTCGACCGCCAAGTCCAATCGCCCGGCCTCCTTGGCTGTGGCGAACCATCTACCCTCGTCGCCAGGGCTGCTCCGGATGAGGTCGCGGAGAATTTCTTCAGGTGCTTTGGCCGGATACTTGTGCCGAATCGCCCGGTACGTCGCGAGGTTTGAAGTGCTTGCGTTCGCAGCGATCGCGTAGCGCCGATAAGCCTCGTCGCCCCGTCCGTTGGAAAGGAGAATTTCCTCGCAATCGTGTGCGATCCGAGCTGGATTGTCGTTGAGTCCACGTGATGCCTCAGCGTATTCGATTGCCTCGTCGGGTTTCCCTTGAGCACGCCGCCGTCGGCCTCGCCAGCCTTCTCACTCTCGCCACGACTTCCCCTGGTCTCCAAATCAAGCCACCGCGTTGATGTCGAACTTCGCGCCCCAGACTTGCGAGACCTTTTGGGGATTCGCCCATAAACTGTCCAGAGGTGGTTCGTCCTTGAGATGCGGACGGGCATCTCGTGTTTCGGCAAGAAATCGACACAGCACCTCTCGCGCCAAAGTTTCTGCCTGCCGCCCTCGTTGCATCGCGACTTCGTTCGGTTTAGCGGCACCGGGCAGCGCTCGCTGGTCGAAAGGCCGATGGTGCTCGGTTGCGCTGCGCAAATCATACATCTGCTTTAGAACATCATTGTTCCTTGCGTCAGGCGCAAGAAACGCGGTGGCGCATTTCACAAAGTCATTCGCGCCGCGAACTGATGCGGGCATAAACGCTTCTATTGTGCGCACGAACTGATGCAGTCGATATGCTGGTTCGGTCTGTTCTGCTCCCGCCTGGAAGGCAGCGAAGCCGCTCATTGGCCGCAAATAGAGTGGGGTAAAGGGGTTGTTATTTCTCGTGACATCCTGGTCGCGCGCTTCAATAATTTGTTCGATACGTTCTGCGAATTTGACGGCTTGCTTTAACTCGGCGATTCCGAGATTCGGCTTCGCAATGCCAAATCCCCGATAACACTTCGATAGCCCCATCGCTACCCGAATCCCAAGCTGATAAACCTTTGCCTCCTCCAAATTCCCCCATACAGGATACGCCGTCTCGAATTGTGCGATCCCGCCGACCACGCAGATACCCCAAAACAGGAGTTGCGCACGGTCTCTCAACCGATCCGCAGTGGTTGCGCCTTTTGCGGTAATAACAAAGCTCACGAAGCGCTCGATTCGATCCGAAACGATCACCCCCAGTTGTTGCCGCCACCAATCATCGAGCTTCATTGGAAGGCTTCCAGAAACCCAAAAGCCATCGCCGAGCGGGACAGGGCCTGGGAGCAGTTCACTACCGAGGGCAACCTCCATCGCTGAAAAGGCAATGGAAGCAAACTCCTCGCCCGGCTTGATCTCGAAATTGCTCACAGCGTCAACCACTCGCGAGCTAGGCCTCCTCCTGCACCGTGAGCACGATACGCTTGGGGACCGCGCCGCCGTCAAACGCGCTCTTCCTGACGTAGATGCTCGTGATGGCCGCGTTCGGATCGGGCGAATCGAACC
>JAKAVX010000397.1 GCA_021827465.1 Deltaproteobacteria bacterium
GGGATAACCTTTCAGGCGGGCGGGTGAACGTCGGCGTGGGAAGTGGCTGGATGCCTGAGGAGTTCGAGGCCGCGAGCGCTGGGCATATTTACGAGCGGCGCAACCAGCACCTCATGGAGACCCTCGAGATCATGCAGGGCATCTGGACGCAGGATCTCTTTGAGTATCATGGCGAGTTCGCGTCGTTTTCAAAATGCGGCTTCGGCGCAAAGCCCGTTCAGAAGCCTCACCCGCCGATCTTTTTCGGGGGGATCAGGCTACCGAAGCTCGCCGCCAAGCGAGTCGCCAAATATGGATTGGCCGGTTGGATCGGGGTCCAGGACATTCCCGACGAAATCAAGAACTGGCGCTCGGCGATTAAGGAACAACTCGAAGTGCTCGGCAGTCCGCGCTCCGTCGATGATCTTGAAATCGCGAGCATGCTCTGGTTCGACATCACCAGCGAAAAGACCGACCAGACACCGAAAGGAAAACTGACTCCTTCGATGACCGGTACGGTGCAACAGATCACCGACAACCTCAAGCGCTACAAAGAAGCCGGCCTGACACTCGTCTTGCTGTGGCCCCCATTTACCGGCGTGCCCACCTCAAAGACCCTGGTCGATCTGCGGAGACTCAAGGAGGACATCCTACCTAAGATCTAGCTTCTAGGCCGGAAATCACAGCTAAGAAGTTCAGAGGTTAAAGAGAGGCAGCTTGCGCTTTTGCTAGATCAGGCAGGCGCTTCGCCGCGTGAAGCCGGAGGGCATTTTGTTGAGTCCTCCGATCTTCTCGCGAGGCCGCGCCCGGACGTTGCTTAGCGTCGGAGTGAGCAGTGCCGGCCTTCAGGTTACGCTCTTCGCGCGAAACCGGATCGCAAGAGACTTGGCCTATGATTTGGGGTTTTGGTACCGCCCATCATACGTTATGTCCTTCCGAACGCACCCGCCGGTCACGAGACCGCCGTCGCAATCTCGCTCGTCATGTATCTGGTCCAATGACCTTGGAGCTTCGTAAGAAGCTCGCCAATCGACGTATCGCCGCAAGGGGCAGTACTTGCGAAGATTTTGGGGGCGTGCAGCCCGGCGCTCGTTTTTGACTCGTAGATCGCTCAGAGAGATCATGGTGATGTGGTTTGAGCGCTTGCGAGTGTGTCGCGCGCACCGACGAGCGTCAGATCCAATTGCACCACGAGAACGGATGAAGCCGTAGAATCTCCTCTGGTATGATCCCACAAAGAAAAGACCACGGAACGGAACATGCGCTCCACAGAGAAGATCGCCAGTATCAGTATTCTCAGCGTTTCAGGAAACTGACATGAAAATAGCCAAGGCCCGCGACCGGTCGCTTGCAACAATTTCCGCACTCACGGCTGTCCTCGTCATTACTATGGCGCTGACGCTTGGAACGAGCGAGCTATTCGCCGAATCACCCACACCGCTCGACACAGTCAAGGGCGCTGTCGACGATACGGTCGCAATACTCCACAACGTACAGGAGCCGGTTAAACAGCGTCGCCGCGAATTACGTCAGCTGGTTGAGCAGGAGCTCGATCTCGGCAGCATGGCGCGAACCTCGCTTGGAATTCACTGGAGTCAACTCAATGCTAAGCAGCGCGATGAATTCGTTCCATTGTTCGCCGCATTCATCGAGACCGTTTACCTGGACCAGATTCAGGATTACGCTAAGCTTAAAATCGAGGTTTCGAGTCAGACTTTAGTAGCCTCGGATTATGCACGGGTTTCCGTCACCGTGCTTCAACCCAGCAAAAACCCGATCCCGATTGTATTCCTGCTTGAGAAAAAGGGCGTTCGCTGGGTTGTGTACGATGTCAACGTGGAAGGCATCAGCATGGTGGAAAACTATCGAGCCCAGTTCGACCGCGTCATTCGAAGCGGCGGAATTGATGGACTGATGAACAAGCTGAGACAGAAACGTGCTCAACTAGTGTTGCTGCTTGGTGAATCAAGCTCATGACCAAACATACACCAGGCGCACAGCAACGACGCGGCGGCCATCAGCGAGATTCTTAGTTTGGAGCGAAGGCTACCTCGAATCCGGTGCCATGCTTCCCAAAGCCATGCCATATTGCGGCATTTGTTCGCGAAACAACCTGCGAGCAAAGGTGGGCCTATGACAACCAGTGCACAAATTAGTATCTATCCGCTGCGGCAAGAGCACCTCGGGCCTGCCGTGGAGTTGGTACGCAGTGCGCTTGAGGCACATGGATTGACTTTGCAAGTCGGACCAATGAGCACCGCTGTCACAGGGGAAAACGAAATCATTTTCGCAGCATTGGCCAACGCGTTCGCCAAAGCCGCAAGTAATGGCCAAGTGGTCATGGCGATTACGATTTCCAACGCTTGCCCGGTCGCAATCTGATCGCTCGCTAGCAGCAAACGTCTTGGCCGCAAGGCAAAGTCCGAATAACGCCGGCGAAGTTGGCCCCGACATCTACGCCGAATGGCGCGCGTCCACGCTTGGTGCGATCACTGAGTTTTTGGAACAGGACCTTGTTCTGGATCTGGCCGGGCCGCTGCTCGGCAAGTCTGTGCTTGATGTTGGTTGCGGGGATGGCGCGCTCGCAGCCGAATTCCACCGCAAGGGAGCATCATTCGTCGTCGGCTGTGACCCTGACCCCCACATGATCGCGAAGGCGACCGCGCGGACAGTGGCCCGGCGCGACGCGCCGAATTATTTGCTCGGCCGCGCCGAAACTCTTCCGTTCCGAGATCGAAGCTTTGATGTGGTAAGCGCCATAACGGTTCTTTGTTTCGTGGAACAGAGGTCGTGCGCCGTAGAAGAAATGGCGCGGGTGCTCAAGCCCGGCGGCCACCTTGTCATAGGCGAGCTGGGCAGATGGAGTACGTGGGCGGCTTCACGGCGGATTCGCGCCTGGTTTGGCAATGAATTTTGGAAACACGCGCGTTTTACGACCGCGCACGAACTGCGCACAGCCGTGACCGCCGCTGTCCTCCGCGCGGATCGAATCCGTGGTGCAGTCTATTACCCGCATTGCGCTCTGGCCGCACGCGCCATGAAGTCAATCGACCCGCTCCTGGGCGGTGTCACGACCTTCGGTGCGGCGTTTATCGCAATACAGGCGACTAAGAAAGCGTAAGCTTCAGTACAGTGGCGTCATGATTTTAGCGGATCACGAGTGATATGAATCGCAAGCAGCCGCGCGATTGCCTCGCAAAATCATGAAAAGTGCATCGGGCAGGAGCGCAATCCAGCCCTTGCCGTTAAGGTCGGAGCGGTTCTATCTTTAGTCGGCAAACTGCCGGCACGTTGCGATTAGCCAGCGCGGAAGGATTCCTCATGAAACACAATCAACACGACCCGCATCACCACGCTGGACATCATAACGGAGCACATGGCGCTGATGACCGGCACGGCGCCCGCCAGCCCGAACGCTTCGACCCGGCCCGTGCGGCGCTGCTGGACGATCCTTCGCGCCTGGAGTATCTACCGCCGGGTGAGGTATTCGAGATGCTGGCCGCGCCGAGTGGCGGTCGTGTCGTAGATTTCGGGACGGGCACCGGCACCTATGCTGTCGAACTTGCGCGATCGCGGCCCGACGTGGAAGTGATCGCACTCGACGAACAGCAGCAGATGCTCGATCTGCTGCGTGCGAAGCCTGCGGCACAAAAGCTTTCAAATCTTAAGCCGGTTCATACCAATGAAATTACGAAGCTGAACGGAACGGCTGATCGCGTCCTCGCAGTCAATGTCCTGCACGAGGTTGGCGATGAGGCTTTGCGTGCGATGGTCGCTCTGCTGAAGCCGAACGGAGCCGTACTCGTAGTTGACTGGAACGCTGGCGTTGAACGGCCGGTGGGACCCCCTCGCGACCATGTTTACACGGCGACGGAAGCGCGCGAGCGGATGGAGCGGCTAGGTTTGTCGATCGGCGGCGAGCGCATTTTCAAATATCATTACTCGCTGATCGCGCGCAGGACATAGCATGTGGTGACGCCCCGTGAGCCAGCCACGCGCGCTCCCGCACCTAGCTGCAAACCCGACGCTAATTTGAAACAGGAC
>JAKAVX010000398.1 GCA_021827465.1 Deltaproteobacteria bacterium
ACCGGGATAACCAACCTGAGCGATCAGAAACAGGCGCTCGTCAACCGTTTCTCCGACCTGCAACTCCAGTACTCCAAGAGTGTGGCCGACCTAGCTTCGGCGAACCAGCAGGTCGCGCAACTGCGGACCGAACTGACAAACACTCCCACTCGAATTCCGGAGAAAGTGCGCTCGGTGCAGAACCTCGCGCTCCAGCAGCTCAAGCCGCAGGTGATGGAACTCAAGGCCAAGCGCGCCGAACTGCTTACGCGCTATCAGCCGACGAGCCGCCGCATCCAGGAGATCGACGCGAAGCTGTCCGCCGCGCAAGCAATTCTCGACCGCGAGGATCATCTGGTGGTGCAGGAGAAGAGCACCAACCTGAATCCTGTCTGGGTCAGCGTGGACACGAATTTCAAACAGGCCGAAACCAGCGCGGCCTCGCTCAAGGCCCAGAGCGACGTGCTCGCGGAGCAAGTAGATGCGACCCGCAAACAGCTTGCCGAAATGATCAACTCCGGCATGGAAATCGAGCGGCTTGATCGGGACGTGACGGCCAAGAAGGAAACCTACCTCTCGTATCTGCGCAAAGCCGAGGAGGCTCGCGCGGCCGAGGGGCTGAACAGCGAACAAATCCTCGACGTCAGCGTCGCGCAGGCGCCGAATCTGCCCCTTCAGCCCGCCCTTCCGATCGTCTGGCTCAATCTCCTGGTGGGAACGATTCTCGCCCTGGCCGCGGGATTTGCCGCCGCATACCTGCAGGAGAGAGCCGATCCGCGGCTCTATTCCACAGTATCGATCGCGCAGGCGAGCGGATTGTCAACCGTCGCGGTTCTTCGCGAGGCACAGTAGGGAAGCCATGTATCACGCGCATTTCGGACTGAACGGCCCTCCCTTCCAGTTCAACCCAACCCCGGACGCGCTCTACCTGGGCAAGGAGCATCGCGAGGGACTCGCCCTGCTTGAATGGGGCATGACCAACGAGCCGAGCGGCCTAACCGTGCTGATGGGCGAAACCGGAACTGGAAAAACCACGCTGGTCTTCGCCGTGCTCGCGCGCCATTACGCCAGCATCCGTGCGGCGTATATCGGAAACCCGAAGCTCGACTTCGAGCGCATGCTGCTCGCCGCGCTGGAGCAGCTCGGAGTCGAGGCCGCGGAGCGAAGCAAGCCTGAGATGATCGACGCGCTCGCGGCGTCGCTCGACCGGCTCGCAACCGGCGAACGCATCGCGCTTTTGTTCGACGAGGCGCAGGAACTCTCCGACGAAACGTTCGAGGAATTGCGCCTGCTGTCCAATGTCGATACCGCTGCCGAGCGCAGGCTCCAGATACTGCTGGTGGGACAGCCGGAACTTGGCGACCGTCTTTCAGAGCCGAAAGCGCGCAGTCTGAACGGAAGAATCGGCGCACGCGCGGTGCTGAATCCGCTCGACCCCGCGGAAGCGCGCGCTTACGCCGAGCATCGCGTGAACCTGAGAGGGGGAAGCGCGAGAAGCATTTTTGCCGCGCGAGCGCTTACCTATCTGCTCGCCCATAGCGACGGTCTTCCGCGCAGAATCAACGTGCTATGCCACAACGCGATGCTGCTCGCGTATGGCGAGGGCCGCCCACGAGTCGATCTCGCTGCCGCAAAGGAAGCGGTCGCGGCGTACGAGAATTTTTTCGCCGCTTCGAGCAGGCCCCAGGCGGAAAAGCGGCGCTCCGCCGCGCATGCGTCGCTTCGATTCGCGGCACCGCTGATAGGGCTCGCGGCGCTGGGTGTGGCGATCGGTGCTGTCTACGTCCGTTCGTCGAATTACGGCCATGTGAGTACCAGTGCGGTTTTGAGCGACGAGCGCGGCGAATCGCGCAACCTCGTCATCGCCGCTCCGCCCGAGCCTGCGGATGCGTCGATCAATTCGGCGCCCAGCGGCACCCCGGTACTGTTTTCGGCCGAGCCGCCCGAGGCCAACGCGGGTCCGAAAAATGTCGCTCCAAAGCCGGCAGCCGTGCCGAAGCAAAGCGAGCCGCGGACGCCACGCCGGATACAGGTTCGATACCGCGACACGCTGAGTGCGATCGCAGAGCGCTACCTCGGCTCGCCCTATGACGTCGGTCGGCTGATGGCGGCTAATCCGCAACTGACAGACGCCGACCGGATCTATCCTGGAGAGAGCATCTATTTGCCCGCCACGCAGGCGGCGGACGCCGGGAGGTAAGTGAACCGTGGGTAAGTATTACAACGCAATCGCTCGCGAGCGCTCCGGTCACGAGCACGGCTTCGAAGAACCTGCGGCGAATTCCGCGTCCGACGGTACCGCGCCCATAGCGGGCCAGCTTGCGCCGGTCGCCCTGCCGGTTTTTCAGCATGTCCCCACGGCGCTCGCCAATGAAACCGCGATTCGCGCGCTCAGCGAACGACTGGTGCCGGTCGCCGCGGTCGAAAACTCGGTCAGGCTTTTCGTCGCCGGATGCCGCCCGCAGGACGGAACTTCTGCCGTAGCCGCCGCATTCGCGATCGATCTGAGCCAGCGCCTGAAGCTGCGCACGATGCTGGTAGATGCGCATCTTAGGCATCCCGTGCTCCATCGCATGTTCGCGCCCAAGCGCCAGGCGGTTCCGGAACTGATCCTCGACGGCCTGCTTCAGGTCCGCTCGACCGGATGGCCGGGGCTCGAGCTTGCGAGCTGTTGCCCGGTGTCCGACGACGCGGTCCGCGACGAGACGATGCGGCAGTTCGACGGGCTTCTGAACTCATACCGCGCCGCGGTCATCGACCTCGGCGTGAGCAGGCTGGACGCGCGGATGCTCCCGCTGGCGCGCCCGACGGATCCGATCCTCCTGGTCGTCCGTTACGGGCACACGGAGCGGCGCGATCTTGTCACCACCACTGCCGCGCTCCGGGCGGCGAATCGCTCGGTGGCGGGCGTGATCCTCAACGGAGCGTCCGAGCCGGTCGCGGGCGCACTCAAACGGTTCCTGGGATGAACGAGGTGTTGGCATGGAGATTATTGCGGAGACGTTTAACAACCCCACAGCAAACGGCCGCACGGCAGAGCGCGCGCGGCTTGGCGCAATCGCGGTGGTCGGGCTCGGATACTGGGGCCCGAACTGGGTGAGGAATCTTCACCAGATCGGATGCGCCGAGCACGTCATCGCGTGCGACCTCGACAGCGCGCGCCGCGACCGTATCGCGCATCTTTACCCGAACGCCAAGGTCACCTCGCACTTCGACCGGGTGCTCGCCGATCCCGAGGTCGAAGGCGTGATTATCGCGACCCCGGTCGGAACGCATTACGAAATGGCGCGGCGCGCGCTCGAGGCGGACAAATCGGTGCTGGTCGAAAAGCCGCTTGCCACATCTTCCGCCGAGGCTGCCGAACTGGTCGCGCTCGCCCGCGAGCGTGGGCGCGTCCTGATGGTCGGCCATACGTTTGAGTACAGCGCGCCGGTTTTAAAACTGCGCGACATCATCGCGTCCGGCGAGCTCGGCGAAATTTTTTACGTCAGTTCGACGCGCGCCAACCTTGGCCTTCTCCAGCACGACGTGAACGTCGCTTGGGACCTCGCCGTTCACGACATTTCGATCATCCTGATGGCGCTCGGGCAGGTGCCCGAGGGGGTGAGTTGCCACGGCGAGAGCCATTACCGGCGCGGAATCGAGGATGTTGCGCTGCTCACCCTGCATTTCCCGCGCGGCGTGATCGCATTCATCCACGTGAGCTGGCTCGATCCCAACAAGATCCGCCGAACCACCGTGGTGGGTTCGCGCAAGATGCTGGTTTACGACGACACCGCCCCGCAGGAGAAAATCCGCATCTACGACAAGCGGGTGGACGTCCAGAGTTATTACGACAGCTTCGGCGACTTCCAGTACTCGTACCGATACGGCGATATCCAAATCCCGCGCGTTGACGAGACCGAGCCACTGCGTCTTGAGTGCGAGCACTTCGTCGATTGCATCAAGACCGGCGCGACTCCACGCACCGACGGCCTCTCCGGCCTGCGCGTGGTGAGCGTGCTTCACGCGGCCAGCGTGTCGCTGCGCGACGGCGGGCGGC